>JAQWCA010000068.1 GCA_028706065.1 Tepidanaerobacteraceae bacterium | reverse complement strand
AAGTCAATGGTGAGATAGAAACAAAAAGGTCGCGAAAACTTAAAGTGTCAGATGTGGTAGAATTTGCAGGGGACAGTATAATAGTGTCCCGGAGGTAGGTAATAAATGGATCTTTTTAACCTGAGACTATATGACTTTCGAAATTTCTCTGAAATTGATGTACAATTTAAAAAAGGAATTAACATTTTTTATGGTGATAATGCTCAAGGAAAGACCAATATTCTTGAGGCAATTTACTTTCTTGTTTTTCTAAAATCCGTCAGAGCTTTTAGAGAACAGGAGTTAATTAGACATGATAGACCCTTAGCATTTATTAAGGGAATGTTCAATTCCCGCGCAGGCCCAGTAAACCGCCAGGTGACAGTTTACCGTGACCGGAAAAAGGATGTGCGTGAAGGTGAAAGTTTAAAGACTAAGTGGTCAGATATTGCCACAAACTTAGGTGCTGTGTATTTTTCCCCTGATGACTTGAACTTAATAAAGGGTGAACCGTCAGGTCGCAGAAAATTTATAGATAATTTGATATACCAAATTCGCCCTGGGTTTTATAAATATTTGCGAGGATACCAACGAGTGTTGTCTCAACGAAATTCACTGTTAAAGACTTTAAAAAACAACGGTCATATAATAAACACATTGGATTCCTGGGACGAACAGCTGTCTGAGTATGGTGCACAGCTTATAAACGAGCGGCTTAAGGTGTTATATACTATATCTGACCTGACACTGGATTATTTTAAAAATTTTTCCCGTGAAGGGACGGATTTAAAGATAAAATATATAAGTTCCGTAGACTGTAGTGACCCAGAGTCTTTAAAAAAGAATTTTAAAAAAGTATTAAGAGAACACCGCGATAAAGATATACTGCGAAGTTATACATCGGTGGGTCCACATAGGGATGATTTACAATTTTTGATAGACGGTAAAAATGTAAAGTTTTATGCGTCTCAAGGCCAACAAAGAACTATAGTGCTTTGTCTAAAATTTTCACAACGAGATATTTTACACACTGTGAAGAGTGAAAACCCTATATTACTTTTAGATGATGTGATGTCAGAGTTAGATATCCATCGTAGACGGTTAATTTTAGAGCGGGAAGATCATCAAGTTTTTATCACAACTACTGACTTGAAATTTATACCTGATGAAATAATGAATAGGAGCTCCTTATACTCGGTTAAGTCCGGTGTATTGAGGTGATAAAAAATGGAAAAGATAGGAACAGTGTTACTAAAATCCTTAAAGAATTCCCGTCTTGATAAAAGGCTTATGGAAGCAAAGATTTTTTTAAGTTATGAATCAATGGTCGGTGAGAAAATTTCGGATATTTCAAAACCAACATTTATACAGAATAATACGCTCTTTATAGGAGTTGAAAATCACGTATGGTTACATCAACTTCATTTTTTAAAGCCTGATTTACTAGATAAGATTAACTCTAATTTCCCTCGGACTGTTGTAAAGGATATAAGATTTCAAGTATGTGATATTAAAAAAAATAAAAAAGCCGAGTCAAATAATAAGATTAAAAGGGAAAATTGTCAAAAAATAGATATTCCTGAAAAAACCATGCAAGTAATATATAATATAAGTCATGATATTGATGATGAAGATCTTAGAAAAATTTTTGAAAGACTTATGATAAAAGATGCACAATATAAAATAAAAAAGGGGGAAAACCATTGTTTATCCACATAGGCAGTGATGAAGCAGTGCTGACTAAAGATGTAATTATGATTCTTGACAAAAGTGCTCTTCTTTCAAAAGATACTACTGATTTTTTACAGGTCGCCCAAGAAGAAGGGTTTGTAGCTGATGGTGAGAAACACTGGCAGAGCATTCTTAAAGAGAAAAAAACTGCTATTATACTGGATAAAAAAGTATTATTTTCGCCCATATCTTCTGTCACACTTTCTAAAAGATCAAAGTTTTTGAAGAGCCTTAAATAGGTGTAGTTGGAGGTAGTAAGTTTGGAGAAAAAAAATATTTATGATGAAAATAAAATAGAGGTTTTAGAAGGCATTGAACATGTGCGGCTCCGGCCTGGTATGTATATAGGTTCTACCGATAGTCGGGGCCTTCACCACTTAGTGTTTGAAGTAGTTGATAACAGCATAGATGAAGCCATGGCGGGTTTTTGCAACAAAATTAAAGTGACTATAAACAGTGATAATTCCGTCACAGTTATTGATGATGGAAGAGGGATACCTGTAAAAATTCAGCCCAAGGTGGGAAAATCTGCATTAGAAGTGGCACTGACTATGTTACATGCCGGTGGAAAATTTAACAGTGGCGGTTATAAAGTGTCAGGTGGACTTCACGGTGTTGGTGTTTCTGTGGTAAATGCCCTATCTCGTTGGATGGAAGTCGAAGTCAAACGGGAAGGGGGTCTGTTTTACCAAAAATACGAACGGGGTAAGGCAGTGACCGATGTTATTAGAAAAGGTGATACTAATGAGAGCGGCACTAAGATTACCTTTATGCCTGATGATGATATTTTTGAAGAAATGGTATTTTCAGCGGATATTTTAATTCAAAGGTTACGTGAACAGGCTTTTTTAAACCGGGGAATAAAAATTGAAATTTCAGATGAGCGCACAGGGAAATCAAATAAGTTTCACTATGAAGGTGGAATAGTATCCTTTGTGCAATATATGAACAGGAGCAAGGATGTGTTGCACGAAGAACCTGTATACATGAGTGCCGCTCGAGACGATATGGAAGTCGAAGTAGCCATGCAATACAATAATTCATACATGGAGACAGTGATTTCCTTTGCCAATAATATAAATACACATGAGGGCGGAACTCATTTGAGTGGATTTCGCACAGCCCTTACCAGAAGTTTTAATGATTACATGAGAAAAATGAATTTTTTAAAAGAACAGGATTCAAACCTTTCCGGTGAAGATGTGAGGGAGGGGTTGACCGCAGTAATCAGTGTAAAACTCACTAATCCTCAATTTGAAGGGCAGACCAAAACTAAACTTGGCAATAGCGATATGAGGGGTATGGTGGATTCTACGGTGGGTGAAGGTATTTCTCGCTTTTTAGAGGAAAACCCTTCCATCGCACGATCAATAGTGGACAAAGCCATTGGTGCTGCACGAGCTCGAGAAGCTGCACGTAAAGCAAGAGAGCTTACTCGGCGCAAAAGTGCCTTAGAGCGCACAACTTTGCCCGGAAAACTTGCCGACTGCCGAGAAAGGGATCCCAAACTTTGTGAATTATATCTGGTGGAGGGTAACTCCGCAGGCGGTTCGGCCAAACAGGGTAGAGATCCGCGAATCCAAGCTATATTGCCTCTCAGGGGTAAGATATGGAATGTGGAAAAAGCGCGGTTAGATAGGATATTGAACAATGAAGAAATCACATCCATAATTACAGCTCTAGGTACCGGTATTGGGGAAGAGTTTGATATGGAAAAACTTCGCTATCACAAGATAATCCTCATGGCCGATGCTGATGTGGATGGTGCCCATATCCGCACTTTGCTGCTGACATTTTTTTATAGATATATGCTGCCTTTAGTGGAAGCAGGCAAGGTATATATAGCCCAGCCGCCCCTTTACAGGGTAGTCTTGGGAAAAAAAGATTATTATGCTTTTAATGATCAAGAGCTTCAGAGTGTAATGGAAAGCTTGGGCAAAAGTAAGGGTAAGGCAGAAATCAAAAGGTTTAAAGGTCTAGGAGAAATGGTGGCAGAACAGCTTTGGGATACTACTATGAATCCGGAAAATCGTACAATATTAAAAGTAAAATTGGAAGATGCAGTAGAAGCTGATGAGATTTTTACAATTCTCATGGGTGATAAGGTGTTGCCTCGGAGAGAGTTCATCTTTAAACATGCTGCTGAAGTCCAAAATCTAGATATATAAGGGGGGATACTAAATGGAACAACCGATAGAAAAAATAATACCTGTTAAAATTGAAGAAGAAATGAAAAAATCTTATATTGACTATTCTATGAGTGTCATTGTAGGCAGAGCTCTACCAGATGTTAGAGATGGTCTGAAACCCATCCATAGAAGAATACTTTATGCCATGAGCGGACTTGCTTTAACACCGGATAAACCCCATAGAAAATCAGCCACTATTGTGGGGGAAGTTATGGGGAACTATCACCCTCATGGAGATGCGGCCATATATGATGCTATGGTGCGTTTGGCCCAAGACTTTTCTACACGGAACCTATTAGTCGACGGTCACGGCAACTTCGGTTCTATAGACGGCGATCCACCGGCGGCCATGAGGTATACTGAAGCCCGAATGACTAGGATAGCTCTAGAAATGCTATCTGATCTAAACAAGGATACTGTTGATTTCATACCTAACTATGATGAATCTCGACAAGAGCCCAGTGTACTGCCATCTCGATTTCCTAATCTTTTAGTAAATGGTTCATCAGGAATAGCAGTAGGTATGGCTACAAATATTCCACCTCACAATCTTTCCGAGGTTATCGATGGTGTTGTTTTGATGATTGACAATCCTGATGTAACCTCCGATGACCTGATGGAAGTTATTAAAGGCCCTGATTTTCCCACAGGAGCTATAATTCATGGTCACAGCGGTATTAAAGATATGTATAGAACCGGTAGGGGATCTATAGTTATGCGCGCTAAAGCAACTATTGAAGCTATGGATTCCGTTCGTCAACGCATTGTTGTAACTGAAATACCTTACATGGTAAACAAAGCACGAATGGTGGAAAAAATAGCCGAACTCGTTCGGGATAAGAGAATAGAAGGTATATCCGATCTTCGGGATGAGAGTGACCGTAAGGGGATTCGTGTAGTTATAGACCTAAAGCGAGATGCTAATGCCCATGTTATATTAAATCTACTTTATAAGCACACTCAGATGCAAAATACCTTTGGGGCTATTATGTTAGCATTGGTTGATAACAAACCCCGAGTCTTGAATCTTAGGGATATTATCTATTATTACCTTGAACATCAGAAAGAGGTTATAATACGCAGGACAAAATTTGAATTGAATAAAGCCCAAGAAAGATTGCATATTTTAGAAGGGCTTAAGATCGCATTAGATCACATAGATGAGGTAATTGCTCTTATAAGAAGGTCTAAGGATGATGTTACCGCCCGAGAAGGTCTAATTCAAACCTTCGGCCTCACGGAAAAGCAGGCTCAAGTCATTTTAGATATGAGGCTTAGGCGTTTAACAGCTTTAGAGCGCGAGAAAATAGATGAGGAATATAATGAACTATTAAAGAAAATCGATTATTATCAACAAGTTCTTTCTGATGAAAATCTGGTGCTCTCTATCATCAGGGAGGAAATTATCCAGATAAAGGATAAATTTGGTGATGAGCGTCGAAGCAAGATTACTCATGATGAAGGCGATTTGGATATAGAAGACCTGATAGTTGAAGAAGATGTTGTGATAACCCAAACCCATTTTGGGTATGTGAAACGATTACCTTTGTCTACTTACCGTAGCCAAAGGAGGGGAGGCCGGGGTGTTGCTGGAATAACCACCCGGGAAGAAGATTTTGTGGAACGTATCTTTGTAGGTACTACCCACCATGTGGTAATGTTTTTCACCGATAAAGGTAATGTTTACAAACTAAAGGCTTATGAGATTCCGGAGTCTGGCCGTACAGCCAAGGGCAGTGCCATTGTGAACCTGATACCATTACAGTCCGGCGAAAGAGTCAATGCTATGATAACTATCAAGGATTTTGATGAAGCCAGGTATCTGATATTTTCTACAAAAAATGGCCTTGTTAAAAAAACCTTACTCTCAGAATATGCCAGTTCTCGGAGAACAGGGCTTATAGCCATAACTTTAAGAGAAGGGGATAAATTAATAGGAGTTAGGTTGGTTGATCAAAAGAGCGAGCTGATTCTTGGAACTCATCATGGTATGAGTATAAGATTTTGTGTGGATAATGTCAGTTCTGTCGGACGAACGGCTCAAGGGGTTAAGGGCATAAATCTTCGCCCCGGTGATAAAGTTGTTTCAATGGATATGGTGGGAGACGGGGAAGATGTATTAGTGGTTACACAAAAAGGTTTCGGTAAACGCATTGATGAGAAAGAGTTTCGGTGTCAAGCCCGGGGAGGCAAGGGTGTTATTATACAAAAAATAACCGACAAGACCGGTCCTTTGGCAGGTCTTCGGGTGGTAGGAGACAGTGATGAAATAATGTTATCCACCAGCTCCGGGGTAATTATTCGCATGTTAGCCTCAGAGATATCAAAAATGAGTCGTAACACTTTAGGTGTAACACTGATTAAACTTGATAAAAATGATCACTTGGCATCGATAGCTGTAGTTATAGAAGATGATTAAATCGGAATCTGATTTACCACTATGCGACTGTCATAACCACAATCAGGACAGGCAAATAGATGAACACACTGATGAGGTTGCTCATCCATAGAGACAATTGCTCGATCCAGATATGGGTCATATGGACCAAAGTAATCTTCGATGCGCCCTCGGTCTTCCATGGGATTTCCACATTGAGGGCAGTTTTCACTGACGTCGATTAGAGCATTACAGAGAGGGCATTCAAAATCCATGATAATCACCTCACTGTTAGGATGTCTCTTTGCTATGATTTTTATAATTTTAATTGTCTATGGCTTTTCATAAATTATTTTAGGGAGTATTAAGATTTGAAAAAAAAAACCAATAAAAATCTTAAGATGCCGCTAATCGAAGCACTAAAAAAATACGGTGATAAAAACTCTGTAAGGTTTCATATGCCAGGCCATAAAGGCAGAGAGCGGGGGCGTATTGCTAGTGCTTTGAGAGAGAATTTATATAATTGGGATGTTACGGAAATCCCCGGCCTTGATGACTTACATCAGCCTCGGGGGCCTATAAAAAATGCTCAGAAAAAACTTGCAAAGCTTTATGGGGCAGATCATTCATTTTTTTTATTAAATGGTGCTACCTCTGGGGTTATTGCAATGATGGGTGCAGCTTTGAGACCTGGGGATGAAGTTTTAATTTCTCAGGCAAGTCATAAATCTATACTTTCAGGACTTATTCTAACAGGAGCTCGACCGGTATATATTATGCCTGAGGTAGATGAGAAGCTGGGCGTTTTTACCCAAGTATCGCCAAAAAACATAGCTAAAGCCATTGAGGCAAACCCCGATGTAAAAGCGGTTCTTATAACAAATCCTGTTTATCAAGGATTTTGTCCGGATATTCAAGGGATTTCGAGGGTTATTGAGGATAAAAATATAGTTTTCTTAGTAGATGAGGCTCATGGACCGCATTTTGGATTTAGCCCTCTTTTACCGATAGGAGCCGGGCATTTTGCCGATGCATGGGTTCAGAGTCCTCATAAAGTGCTGGCCTCTTTTACTCAAAGTGCATGGCTTCACATTAAAGGTGAGCGAATTGATAAAAATCGCCTCGGATACTTCCTACAGTTAGTGACTACTACAAGCCCATCATATATCATGATGGCATCTTTAGATTATACTAGGGCTCTTATGGAATATAAGGGAAGAATTTTAACAGAAAAGGCTTTACAATTGGCTGAAAGTGCCAGACGGCGAATAAATAAAGTTACTCCCTTTTACTGTGTAGGGCCTGAGATTTTGGGACAAAATGGAATATATGACATAGATTTGTCGCGATTGATGGTGAACGTATCTCAGGCCGGTTATACCGGATATGAGATTGATGAGTTTCTCAGGCAGCGGTTTAAAATATTTGCCGAATATGCGGATTTTTATAATGTGTATTTTCTCATTTCCTTTTTAAATACCAAGAGGGATATACGACAACTTGTAAAAGCTCTTGCAAGCTTAAGGCAAAGATCACCGATTGGCGAATTCAAGCCTTTGTTAGGTAGAATTCCAAAGAAAGCGTTAGAACCGAGAGAAGCTTTTAATTATTCCAGTGAAAGCATTTTGCTTCAAGCTTCCCAGGGGAGAATCTGTGGTCAAGCCCTGGTGCTATATCCCCCTGGTGTACCTCTAGTTATGCCCGGTGAAATCATCGAAAAACAACATATTGAAATATTGACTGACCTGTTAAATTCCGGGGGAGCATGTCAGGGTGTGACATCTGGGGGAAGTATAATAGTATTGAAGTAAGAAATAATTTCAAGAACGGGGAGATCCCATGAAAGGCAAGTTTATTACCATCGAAGGGCCCGATGGGGCTGGGAAAACCACCCAGGTAAAGAAAATAAGTGATTATCTCAGATGCAAAAATATTGAAGTTTTAGTAACTCGGGAGCCAGGAGGTACCGCTTTAGGAGAAAAACTGCGAGAAATGTTATTGACTCTTGAGGGGGAAAGTCCAGTACCGGAAGCTGAGGCTCTCATATATGCAGCTTCTCGGGCACAGTTATTAAACAAGGTTATTTCCCCAGCACTAAAAAGGGGTTGTATAGTCTTATGTGACAGATTTGTAGATTCAAGCCTTGCATATCAGGGATGGGCACGAGGGCTTGGTATAAAAGAACTTATAAATATTAACGGGTGGTTTTTGAAGGATTGTTGGCCTGATATAACTTTAATTCTTGATATCGATCCATGTCAGTCATTAAAACGTCTTCAGGGCAAAAAAGATCGCCTAGAGAGAGAGGCACTGGAATTTCACAAAAGAGTTCGGGAAGGTTTTTTAAAGGTGCAAAATCTTTACCCCGACAGGGTAAAGACGGTGGATGCTTCTCTTAATCCTGAAGAGGTTTTTCAAAAAATATTGTTTGAGATCAAAAAATCAGGTATAATAAAGATGTAGGAAGCTATATGAATATTATGAATAGATATCAGCCCGACCAACGACTATAAGGGGGCGATGATTTTGAAACTGGTAAT
>JAQWCA010000067.1 GCA_028706065.1 Tepidanaerobacteraceae bacterium | reverse complement strand
TGTTCCGGTTGATCGGCCAAAAGTAATTGAAACTACTGCTTTGGGTGCTGCATATCTTGCCGGTCTTGCTGTAGGTTATTGGAAAGACAAAAATGATATTTCAGCCAAGTGGCAGATTGATAACACCTTCAAGCCTGAGATGGGCCTCGATGACAGGGATGGTTTATATAAGGGTTGGAAGAAAGCTGTAGAAAGAGCTCTCGATTGGGAAGATAAATAATAAAAATAACAGTTTTTGCAATGTAATAGAATTTGTCAAAGCTGTGGCGGAGAATAAGGAGAACCACACCTTTATATAGGTGTGGTTTTCCCATTTTGGGGAGGAAAAAAATGGAAGATGTAGTAATTATTGGGGGAGGTATAACAGGTTGTTCTATCGCCCGTGAACTGTCGCGGTATGATATAAAAATAACATTAGTAGAAAAAGAAGAAGATGTAGCTTGTGGCACTAGTAAAGGCAATAGTGCCGTTGTCCATGCAGGTTTTGACGCATCGCCGGGCACGTGGAAAGCCAAACTAAATGTAGCAGGGAATAAACTTTATCCCGCTTTATGTGAAGAGCTCGATGTGCCCTTTGTTCTAAATGGCTCTTTAGTTGTAGCTGTAAGTGAAGAAGAGGAAAGGGTTCTTGAGGAATTGTTGGAAAAGGGTAGACTTAATGGGGTAAACAATTTGCGAATTATCGGGAAAGATGAACTGCAAGCTATGGAACCGAATCTAAGCTCTAAGGCCAGGGCAGCTCTTGACGCTCCCACAGGCGGTTTGGTATGTCCTTATGAATTTACAATTGCTTTAGCAGAAAATGCAAATCAAAATGGCGTAAAGTTTTGGTTAAATGCTATGGTGACTGACATAGAGAAGCTGGAAGATTCCGGTTTTCTAGTAAAAACTTCGCGGGGCAGCTTAAGAGCTAAATATGTTATTAACGCAGCCGGACTTTTCGCTGACGAATTATCTAAAATAGCGGGAGCAGAAGAATACACCATAACTCCAAGAAAAGGTGAATATCTAGTATTTGATAAACAATTTAGCGGATTGGTCAAAAAAACCATATTTCCTACACCATCAAAAATATCCAAAGGCATTTTGGTCTGTCCTACTGTAGACGGGAATATATTTATAGGCCCAAATTCCAACAATATTCAAGATAAATTAGATACCAGCGTAAAAGCCCCAGGTATAAAAGAGATAATAGAAGGTGGCAAGAAACTGGTGCCAAATCTGCCGTTTAAAAATGTGATTACATCCTTTGCCGGTCTGAGAGCGGTATCAAACACCAATGATTTTATAATTGAGGCTTCAAAACAGGTAAAAGGTTTTGTTAATGTGGGAGGTATCCAGTCACCGGGACTGACTTCAGCACCTGCTATAGCACAAATGGTAAAAGGTATCTTGCAAGACGAAGGCCTTATTTTAAAAGAAAAACCCACTTTTAACCCCCATAGACCTATGAAAAAGAGATTTAGAGAATTGAACAATGAAGAGCGTGAACAACTTATCAAACAAAATCCCGCTTACGGTCATATTATCTGTCGGTGTGAAACTGTTACCGAAGCTGAAATCATTGACGCCATAAGAAGACCGGTAGGTGCTCGCAGCATTGATGCAGTAAAAAGAAGGACTCGTGCAGGCATGGGGCGGTGTCAGGGAGGTTTTTGCTCTCCAAGGGTACTGGAAATATTGGCACGAGAACTGGGTGCAGATAAGTTAGATATAACAAAAAAAGGTCCAGGTTCTAATCTACTGCTTGGTCGTATAAAGGAATTTCTACAAGTCGAAGGTGGTGACAATAATGATAACTAAGGAATTGGTAGTAATTGGTGGCGGTCCGGCAGGCCTTGCTGCTGCTATCGAGGCAAAAAAACAAGGAATCAAGGATGTTATACTTGTGGAACGGGATGTTCGGCTTGGAGGGATTTTACCACAGTGTATCCACAATGGTTTTGGCCTTCATGTTTTCAAGGAAGAACTAACAGGTCCGGAATATGCAGATAGGTTTGTTAAGGAACTGGAAGAAATGGGTATAGAAGTAATGCTTGATACCATGGTTATCGAACTGACTCAAGACAAACAAATAATAGCCGTAAATAGAGATAAAGGATTAATGCACATTCAAGCTAAAGCAGTGATTTTAACCATGGGTTGTCGTGAAAGGACCAGAGGTGCAATAAATATTCCCGGTTTTCGACCATCGGGAATATTTACAGCAGGTACAGCTCAGAGATTTGTAAATATTGAAGGTTACATGCCGGGCAAAGAAATAGTTATACTAGGGTCTGGTGATATTGGTCTCATTATGGCTCGCCGCTTTACACTTGAAGGTGCCAAAGTGAAATGTGTTGCAGAAATAATGCCCTATTCCAACGGTCTTACTAGAAATGTTGTCCAATGCTTGGAGGATTATGATATCCCATTGCTATTAAGTCATACTGTTGTCGATATTCATGGAAAAGATCGGGTAGAGGGCGTAACAATAGCTGAGGTTGATAAAAATTTTCAACCCATTCATTCAACTGAAAAATATATTTCCTGTGATACACTACTGCTTTCGGTAGGATTGATTCCGGAAAATGAGTTGTCGAAAATGGCTGATATAAAGATTGATAATATTACATCGGGCCCTGTTGTGAATCAGAGGATGGAGACCTCCATACCCGGAATCTTTGCCTGTGGCAATGTAGTTCATGTTCATGATTTAGTAGATTTTGTAACGATGGAATCCCAGCTGGCAGGCCGAGGTGCGGTGGATTATCTAAAAGATAAAATCCCCTCAAAAAAACATATTACCGTATCTCCTGGGCCCGGTATCGGATATGTGGTGCCTCAATTGATTGATGCAGAAAAGATCTTAGATGGAAAGCAAAACTTCTTTATGCGCAGCAAAAAACCAATGGAAAAAGCTCGGCTATTCATAGAATCGGATAAGGGCCAAATTCGCACAAGGATACTTCAGCATATAAAACCCAGTGAAATGATAAATATCGAGCTCAAGAAAGAAGAATTGGTCAATAAAGATATCAAGAGTTTGAGATTTTTCCTTCAGGAAGAAGGTGCAACTGATGAAAAGTAAACAAGTAACTTGTATTATTTGCCCGAAAGGGTGCCAAATTAATGTCAAGATGAATGGCAATGAAATAGTAAGCATAGAAAACTACGACTGCAAGCGTGGTCTGGAATATGCGAAAAATGAAGTATTAGATCCAAGGAGGATACTTACTACAACCTTGAAACTTTCCAGTGGCCGCGTACTGCCGGTAAGAACGAAAGATCCCATACCAAAAAAATATCTTAAAAAGGCAATGTTTGAACTGAAAGATGTAGTAATAACCCCCCCCATAAAAGTAGGGGATGTAGTGGCAAAAGATGTAGTTGGAACAGGTATTGATGTAATAGCTACCGGAAATGCCAAATAAAAAAATTATAAATAATAGAAGTGAAAGGGTGAAAAGCCTTGCTTCAAAAGGATGCTGTTTTTACCCATCCTAAAGGAATGCATATCAGAGCTGCGGCTATGGTGGTTCAAAAGGCTTATGAAATTGAAAGTATGATGGACACCAGTATTAATATCCGCAACCAAGCTGGAAGGGAAGTGCCAGCCACCGCCCTGATGGCTATTCACTCACTAAATATAAAGCCCGGAGAACGCATAACAATAGTGGCTAAAGGGCCTAATGTAACTGAGGCGATTGATTGCTTTGAAGAACTGCTAAAAGGTGATTTATTGCCACAGAGCCATGTTGAATTAGAACAAGTAGATATAATTTTAGAGCAAAACATGCTTAAAGCTGACAAAATATTTGACAGTATAGGTTTTGGCCTTATAGTCACTAATATACGTGGTATTATTACTATGTGTAACCAAGTTGTTGAAGACTTAATGGGTATAAGAAAACAATACATTGTGGGCAATCACATTCAAAAAATTGTTCCGGGCATAGATTTAAGCTCTGCATCATCCCATGGGATAGGGATATTTGGACCTGAAGAAGCTGACGGACAAAAGGTTGCTTCGACAGAAATCAACCCCATATTTGTCGAAGGTGAAATCGTGGGGTATACTATTCTCTTTAATAAGAATGCTTCGGCTGCGGAGTCATTTGTTTCAAAGACCTTTGAGTTGTCTCACATAAAAGAAAAGTTTGAGTTGGATGAAGCCTTTAATTGTATTATTGGCAAAAGTGAAAAATTACTTACAGCCTTAGATGTTGCCGCCAAAGCAGCTAAAACCCCTTCAACAGTTCTTCTGCAGGGAGAAAGCGGTACGGGAAAAGAATTGGTAGCTGAAGCTATTCACTATGCCAGTAAGAGAAGCACGGGTCCCTTCATAAAAGTAAACTGTCCCGGTATACCTGCTAATTTAATGGAAAGTGAGCTTTTTGGACATGAAAGAGGTGCTTTTACTGGGGCTATCTATCAAAAAATAGGAAAATTTGAATTGGCCAATGGTGGAACTATATTCTTAGATGAGATTGGAGAACTGGATAAAAACTTACAGGCAAAATTACTAAGAATACTACAGGAACGGGAATTCGAAAGGGTAGGAGGAAACCAGGTCTTAAAAGTCGATGTCAGGATAATAGCCGCAACACATCGAAATTTAAAGGATATGGTAAATAAAGGGGAATTTCGAGAGGACCTTTATTATCGATTAAATGTAGTACCTGTCACACTTCCTAGTTTAAGGGAAAGAAAAGATGACATACCACTTTTGGTAGAGCATTTTCTAAAAAAGCTTTGTGAAAAACTAGAGCAGAATAATAAAATAATTACAAAAAGAGCTGTTGGATATTTATATAATTATGATTGGCCGGGGAATGTCAGGGAACTGGAAAACATCATTGAGCGTGTTATAAATTTGGCTGACAGTGATGTAATAGATGCCTGGGACCTCCCCCAATATATAACCGGTAAGGTCATTGAAAAGAAACAACCTTTGATAAACCTTGACATTGATGGAGAGTTGGCTACCTTTGATGATTACGAAAAAGCCATTATACAAGTGGCATTAAGAAAACACAAGAGCTTTAACGCAGCTGGCAAGGTTTTGGGTATAACACATAAAACTGTTGCGGCAAAAGCTAGAAGATATGGTGTCGTTGAGTAAACTATTTTGAAAAAGGGGCCAAAAAATGTTTTTTACAAAAACTTGTAATGACAAACCGGAATCTTCTAATAATAAAAACGAAATACTTCAACTGAGTGAACAATTAGGATATGATACCCATGAAATAAAATGGGTAGTTGCGAAAAACTCAGAAACCATTAAAAATTTGGTTAAGGTTATTGATAACATATCTTGTGATTCTCAGGAAATTAGTGCAAATTCAGCGAGCGGTTCAGCAGAACTCAAAGAACTTTCACTTTTGGCGACCAGTTTAAAAGAAACCGCTTCCAGTGTTTCTCAAATTTCAAAGGACTACTTAAGAAAAGTAGAAGAAGGAAGTTTGGCAATAAGTGAGGTAGAAACTGCTCTAGTTCAAGTTACTGCAGAAATGGATAAATCTTCAACAGAAATAGAAGCTCTACTTGAGCTTTCGGAAAAAATAAAGGATTTCGTAGATTTTGTTAAACATATAGCACAACAGACCAATTTGCTATCTCTTAATGCAGCCATAGAAGCGGCCAGAGCGGGCCAGGCAGGCAGGGGTTTTAGCGTAGTTGCGGCGGAAATAAGGAAACTGGCTGAACGAAGTAAAGACAAAGCTCATGAAATACATGATACTGCGGAACTCATAAACAAGGGTATAAGCAAGGGCTGTAACATATCAAAAGAAAGTGCCCACAGTTTGGAAAATGTCAAGAACAAAATGCAGATAGGAAAAGGTGCAATGGATGGTGCCGTGGCTGTATTTGAAAGCATATCCAGGCTGAACAGTGAACTGTTTGACTCTTCGGAAAAACAAGCAAAGACTTCGGGATATTTAACCAATATATTTTCCACACTTTCAGAAAAGACAGCATCGTCTGCTGACTCCACTGTAAAAGTATCATATCTTGTAAGGGATCAAGAAGAACATAACGATAAGCTTTTGGAGATTGCTGATAATTTAGTGGATAAGGTTTATTCATTACAAAAACAGTCAACTTACTTAAAAAACGAAGATGAAATAATTTGTGGTATAAACCCCGCCCTAAGTCCTGAAGTCATTAAGTCCTTATATCTTCCAGTCATTAAAACAGTGTGTAAGAAAGTGGGTTTTACACCAAGAGTCTTAGTAGCTACTGACTATGATGTATTGTCTAACTCTTTGATAGATGGTATTGTTGATGTGGGATGGTTTTCACCTTTGGCTTATGTAAATGCCCGCAGCAAGGCCCCGGTGACTCCTTTGGCAACACCAATCGTAAATGGGGCACCCAATTACTTAGGATTCATCATTACTACCAAAGAGTCAGGTATAATCGATCTAATGAGCGTAAAAGGACATCAGATGGCCTTTGTCGATCCGAAATCAGCGTCGGGATATGCCTATCCCAGACTTCTTCTTAAAAGGGCCGGCATTGATCCCGAAAAGGATTTAGATGAGCAATTGTTTTTGGGAACCCACAGCAATGTAGTGGAAGCGATACTTTCAGGCTCGGTAAAGGTTGGTGCCACTTATTCTGAAGCCATCGATGATGCAAAACATCGAGGCCTTGATGTAAGTAAGCTTGTATACTTAGCTCAAACAGATCCCATACCAAAGGATTGCATTGCAGCTCGTCCAGACTTTGATCAAGATATATCTTATAATTTGAAGGAAGCTTTTATAGAATATAAAGATAGCGATATAGGTCTTAAACGGGAAGGTTCTAAAATCAATGGCTTTGTTGTTGCTACCGATGAGAATTATGACATCATTCGTGAAGTGGTAAGGGATGCGGGTTGATAGAATTTACCAACAAATATTTTTTAGAATCGCCGAACCCTACGTTATATGTAGGGTTTTGGCATTGGTATGATTCATGCTACTAATATAGTGTAAATCATTTCTTTTAGGAGGGTTTCGATGAAAAAGATTATCAACAATCCGGAAACTGTTGTTCAGGAGATGCTGGAAGGTATGGTGGCAGCCTACCCACAGTATGTGAGAAAGGTTGATGGTTTTGAAGTCATAGTCAGGGCTAATGCCCCGATAAAAGGCAAGGTTGCACTGGTATCCGGTGGTGGAAGTGGTCATGAACCTTCACATGCGGGCTTTGTAGGAAAAGGTATGCTTGATGCCGGAGTGGCTGGCGCTGTTTTTACCTCACCAACTCCCGACCAGGTTTTTGAGGCAATAAAAGCTGTTGACGGTGGGGCAGGTGTGCTTTTGGTAATTAAGAACTACACCGGTGATATCATGAACTTCGAAATGGCCGGAGAAATGGCTGAGGCTGAAGGGATAAAGGTTGCCAGTGTGGTGGTCAACGACGACGTAGCAGTGGAAGACAGTCTTTACACATCCGGTCGGCGCGGCATTGCTGGAACGGTTTTTGTCCACAAGATTGCCGGAGCCAAGGCCGAAGCCGGCGGAACCTTGGAAAATGTTAAAGCTGTAGCGGAAAAGGTTATAAAAAACACCAGAAGTATGGGAATGGCTCTAACACCGTGTATTGTTCCTGCTGCCGGTAAGCCTACCTTTACACTGGCAGAAGATGAAATGGAAATAGGAATGGGTATTCACGGAGAACCCGGTACCAAGCGTACACATATCATGAAAGCTGACGAACTAGTGGACCACTTGATGGAAAAAATATTAGATGATATTCCATATAAATCCGGGGATGAAGTTGCTGTAATGATAAACGGTCTCGGTGCTACACCTCTCATGGAACAGTTTATAATGAACCGTCGGGTAGACGACATATTAAAGAAAAACGGAATTAAGGTCTATAGAACCTTTGTAGGAGAATTCATGACTTCAATTGAAATGGCGGGAGCTTCTATTACCCTACTTAAATTAGATGATGAATTAAAACAACTGCTGGATGCTCAGGCCGATACTCCTGCTTTTAGACAACTTTGATACATCTTTCGAAAGGAGATTTAAACGTGGCTGTAAACAGTGCAGAACTAATTGAAATTATAAATCTGATAGCACATGATATTCAGGAAAATAAAGATTTTTTGACGGAACTTGATTCAGCCATCGGTGATGCCGACCATGGTATAAACATGTCCAAAGGCTTCAAAGCTGTTACTGAAAAAATATCTACTATGGCCGACAAAGACTGTGGCAGTATTTTAAAAACCGTAGGGATGACACTGGTATCAACAGTGGGTGGTGCTTCCGGGCCCCTGTACGGCACTGCCTTTATGCGGGCGGGTCAAGCCATTGGAGCTAAAAAGCAACTTGGATTTGATGATTTGTCAATATTGTTGGATGCGGCCCTGGAAGGCATTAAAATGCGGGGAAAAGCTCAAAAAGGTGAAAAAACCATAATAGATGCTTTAGAACCGGCGGTAGAAGTATTGAAATCCTCACAGGTGGATACAAAACTTATGAATGCAGCAGTAAAAGCGGCAAAAGAAGGAGTGGAATATACTAAAGGCATAATTGCGAAAAAAGGAAGAGCCAGTTACCTCGGTGAAAGGAGCCTTGGACACCAGGACCCGGGAGCTACTTCATGTTATATTATGCTGTCAGCAGTGTATAAAGCAATATCTCATTGAAACTGTTAAATACATTGTCATGGTAGAGTGGGGTGATGCGTTGGTCGGTATAGTTTTAGTTTCACATAGCAAAAAAATGGCTGAGGGAGCCATGGAAATAATCCAGCAAGTGATTGGTGATAAAATAAAAATCAGCGTTGCAGCCGGTACATCGGATAACCGACTGGGGACTGATGTGTTTTTGATAGAACAAAAGGTTTTGGACGTCTTTGACGGTGATGGAGTGTTGATTATTCCGGACTTAGGTAGTGCTGTAATGAGTGCGGAGATGGCTATAGAAAGTCTGGAAGAGCCCGCAAAATCCGTCACCCAACTGGCAGATGCACCCTTTTTCGAAGGAG
>JAQWCA010000066.1 GCA_028706065.1 Tepidanaerobacteraceae bacterium | reverse complement strand
GGGGAGTATTTGGTGTAGCTGGGCATGTGGGAGTAGGTCATGTCCACAGTCAAGCGGTTTTGTTCAAGATGACTAAGCTTTAAAGATACTTATAATGCAAGGTGATAAATCCACAGAAGAGTTAAGACAAAGAATTCAGAGGTGAAACTGAATGAAAAAAATACTGCTTTTATCAACAGGAGGTACAATTGCTTCTGCTCCAAGTAAAGAGGGATTAGTCCCCAAGTTTTCCGGGCAAGAAATGATAAAAATAATTCCTGAGCTAAAAAATACTTGTCATATTGATTGTAAAGAGATCTTAAATATAGACAGCTCAAATATGCAGCCGGAAGACTGGCAATTAATAGCCGGAGCAGTGTATGAAGGATTAAAAGAATATGACGGCATTGTTATAACACATGGTACAGATACAATGGCTTATACATCTTCGGCACTATCGTTTATGTTAAGGGGTTTAAATAAACCTGTGGTATTAACAGGTTCACAAGTGCCCATAGAATCTTCCCTAACGGATGGCAAAAAAAATATTTATGATGCTTTTAAAGTAGCTACTTCAGAACTATCAGGTGTTTATATGGTTTTTAACGGGAAAATCATTACTGGAACCAGAGCTTCTAAATTATACACTCATAAATATGATGCATTTCATAGCATTAATTTACCGGAGATAGGATATGTGGAAGGAGAAAATGTAAAGATCATAGGTTATCCTTCAAAGATCAAAGGTGAAGACTTTCAACTGGATGATAAACTGGAAACCAATGTGTTTTTGCTAAAACTTATTCCAGGAACAAGGCCGGAAATATTCGATGTTTTAATTCAATTAGGATACAAAGGTGTTGTTATAGAAGCGTTTGGGTTGGGCGGTATACCTTACATAAGGAGAAATCTTTTACCGGAATTGGAGAAATTAAAAGCTGCAGGAATAGCAGTAGTAGTGACAACTCAAATTACTTACGATGGCGTTGATCTTAACGTTTACGATGTAGGAATAAAAGCCTTGAAAACAGGTGTTATTCCTGCCGGCGATATGGTAAAAGAAGCCGTTGTTGTAAAATTAATGTGGGTATTAGGTCATACATGTGACCTAAAAGAAGTTAAAAGAATGATGCTTAAAAATTATTGCGGGGAAGTAAAAAATAGCTAATTCTAACGGAATAAAGGCAACCCCTTAACTATTGATAGGGAATAATGGAAAGTTGATACAAGGATAAATTTCGCAAATAAATATTTATTAAAGATTTTAATCAAAGACAGTATTGGTTGTTTCAAATATAGTGGTATAAACGCAAAATAATAATCTAATATATATTTCAGTATGATATACGATATGCTTTCAAAATCAGATGCTTTGAAGAATATATATAATACTAATGAAAATAATGACGGGTTCAAAGAGGAGGAAGTTAAAGTGGAAAAGCAACGCTCAGAACATGATTTATTAGGAGCAAAGAAAATACCAAGTGATGCATATTATGGCATACAAACCCAACGTGCACGGGAGAATTTCCCTATCACAGGCTACCGGCCACATAAAGAGCTGGTGCTGGCCATAGCTATGGTAAAAAAGGCAGCGGCCCTTGCCAATATGAAATTGGGGCAATTAGATAAGAAAAAAGCTGATGCAATTATCCAAGCTACAAATGAAGTATTAGATGGGCAGTATCTTGATCAGTTTGTAGTAGATGTCATACAAGGTGGTGCCGGTACATCACTGAACATGAATGCCAACGAGGTGATTGCCAATAGAGCGATTGAGATTCTTGGAGGGGAAAAAGGTGACTACAACCTGATTTCACCAAATTCACATGTAAACATGTCACAGTCAACTAACGATGCTTTCCCCACTGCTGTTCGAATAGCAGTATTAAAATTGGTGAAAAAACTTTTAGCAGAGTTAGAAAACTTGCACGAGGCACTTCTGACGAAATCCAAGGAGTTTGATGATGTTATAAAGATGGGTCGCACACATCTTCAAGATGCTGTTCCCATTCGTTTGGGGCAGGAGTTTAATGCATATGCCAATGTTATAAGTAGGGACATTCATAGGATTGAGACAGCTTCTGAAGCTCTTAATGAAATAAACATGGGAGCTACTGCTGTAGGTACCGGTTTGAATGCCAAGATAGAGTATATCGAATCTGTCATAGAAAATCTAAGGAAAATTTCCGGTCTTTCCATCCATGGTAGTAAAAACATGGTAGATGCAACACAAAATGTTGATACCCTTGCAGCCTTTTCAGGGAATTTAAGGATTTTAGGATTAAATTTATCAAAAATAGCCAATGACTTGAGATTGATGGCTTCAGGGCCGAGAAACGGTCTTAACGAGATAAATCTTCCTCCGGTACAGCCGGGTTCATCAATCATGCCGGGCAAGGTCAATCCAGTGATGGCTGAAGTAGTAAATCAAGTTGCTTTCCAAGTAATTGGGAATGATCATACTGTTGCCCTTGCAGCAAAAGCAGGTCAATTCGAACTAAATGTTATGGAACCGGTGATGGTATTTAATATAATACAATCCGTGGAAATTCTTACAAATGTTATAAGAGTCTTTAGAGAAAAATGCATTATTGGGATAACGGCAAATCGTGACAGATGTCAAGACATGGTAGACAGAAGCGTAGGAATCATTACAGCATTGGTTCCTTATATAGGTTATGAGGGAGCAACAAAACTCGCTAAAGAAGTTATAGGAAGCAATAAAACTGTACCGGAGATTATTTCAGAAAAAGGTGTCCTGACTCCGGAAGAGATAAAAGTAGTGTTGTGTCCGAAGGTAATGACTGAACCTGGCAATTCTTTGATGGCAAAATAGATGCAAATATAAAAAACTCCAAGGTATAGCCTTCGATAGACAATATGATAAAATAAGATATAAAAAATGATTAAAGTGGGGGATTTTTAATCTTTATAGGTTTAAAAAAACCAAAATTAAAACATGGTGATTTACGTTAACTATCATCAGTGAGGTGAATTATGTGAGAGAGGTTAAAGCGGAAGTAATAAAGAACACTGTTCGAGATTTGTTTTTAGAGGCGAACTATTTTATCGGAAAGGATATTTATAATAAACTTAAAGAGCAATATGAAAAAGAAGAATCTCCTGTTGGCAAATCAGTTTTAAAACAGATAATTACAAATGATGAAATTGCAGCCAAGGAAAAGATAGCCCTGTGTCAAGATACGGGGATGGCTGTTGTATTCATTGAGCTTGGTCAGGAAGCGGTGATAGTAGACGGTGATTTTAACGAAGCCATAAACCAAGGAGTAAGAGAGGCATATATTAAAGGATATTTACGCAAGTCAGTAGTTAGTGAACCTGTTTTTGACAGGACTAATACAAAAGACAACACACCGGCAATAACCCATATCAAAATAGTAACAGGCGATAAAATAAAGATTGCTGTAACTGCCAAAGGATTCGGCAGTGAGAACATGAGCGGCATTAAAATGTTAAAGCCTGCGGATGGTGTAGAGGGTGTAAAAGAATTTGTTATAAGGACTGCTGTGGATGCCGGGCCAAATCCATGTCCGCCCACTGTCGTCGGAGTGGGTATTGGCGGCACAATGGAAATGGCTGCGATTTTATCTAAAAAGGCTTTATTAAGGCCTGTCGGCAAACATAATGAAGATTCACGATATGCCGAACTTGAAACGGAGATTTTACAAGAAATAAATAAATCAGGCATAGGTCCCGCAGGACTTGGCGGTAGGACAACAGCTCTTTCTGTAAATATTGAATATTTTCCGACTCATATAGCCGGACTTCCGGTAGCTGTTAACATTTGCTGTCATGCCGCCCGACATGCTGAAAAGGTCATATAAAGCTGAGGAGGGAGAACTGGTGGAAAAAGTCATTAGAATAAAGACTCCTGTAACTACCGAAGAGGTTAGAAAACTGAAAGCTAAAGACAATGTCCTGATAACAGGGGTGATTTATACCGGTAGGGATGCTGCTCATAAGCGATTGATCGAGCTTATAAACAGGGGGAAGGAGCTCCCTGTCGATTTAAAAGGACAGCTTATATATTATGTAGGCCCTGCACCGGCCAAACCCGGTCATGCCGCAGGACCAGCAGGTCCAACTACAAGCTATCGAATGGATCCCTATGCACCCGAATTATTGAAACTCGGTCTAAAGGGAATGATTGGAAAAGGCAAAAGATCCAAAGAAGTAATTGATACAATGAAGGAGCACGGTGCAGTGTATTTAGGAGCCATAGGCGGGGCAGCGGCCTTGATTTCCAAAAGCATAAAAAAGGTAGAAATAGTCTGCTATGAAGACTTGGGTGCCGAGGCTATACACAGATTTTATGTAGAAGATTTTCCGGCAATAGTCGTTATAGATTCAAATGGGAATAATCTTTACGAAACCGAACCTCAAAAATACAAAATTCAATAAAATAAATAATAAATAGCGGGAGGTTTATCCATGGATATGAAACATGATGCCATAAAACTTCACATAGAAAATCAAGGGAAGATAGAAGTAATAAGTAAGGTTCCGTTAAAAGATGCCAGAGATCTAAGCCTTGCTTATACACCAGGTGTTGCCGAGCCATGTAAGAAAATAAACGAAAATCCGGATTCGGTATATGAATATACGGCAAAAGGGCGCATGGTGGCAGTGGTCACTGACGGGTCGGCAGTGCTGGGCTTAGGGAATATCGGTCCGGCAGCTGCAATGCCAGTGATGGAAGGTAAATCAGTGCTTTTTAAAAACTTCGGCGGAGTTGACGCATTTCCAATCTGCCTTGATACCCAGGATGCAGATGAAATCGTTAAAACCATAAAATACTTAGCTCCTACTTTCGGAGGAATCAATCTGGAAGATATCTCAGCTCCCAGGTGCTTTGAAATTGAAAAGAGATTAAAACAGGAGCTTGATATCCCAATATTTCATGACGATCAACACGGCACAGCTGTTGTGGTATTAGCTGCTATAATTAATGCCCTTAAAATAGTAGAAAAAGATATTAAAGATGTGAAAGTTACTATAAGCGGGGCAGGAGCAGCCGGGGTTGCCATAGCAAAACTACTGCTTTCAGCAGGCGTTGCTGATGTGGTAGTTTGTGACAGCAAAGGAATTGTATCAAAAGACAGGTCAAATCTAAATTCAAGTAAACAAGAATTAGCAGAAATAACAAACAGGCAAAGTCTCAGCGGGAAGATTTTCGATGCCTTAAAAAGAAGTGACATCTTCATTGGAGTATCCGGCCCCGGAACCGTTACACAGGATATGATAAAAACCATGGCAGAAGATTCGATAGTCTTTGCAATGGCAAATCCAGTACCTGAAATATACCCAGATGAGGCAAAAACAGCCGGAGCAAAAGTAGTAGGAACAGGCCGCTCAGATTTTCCGAACCAGATAAACAATGTACTTGCATTTCCAGGTATTTTCCGGGGGGCTTTGGAGGCTAGAGCAACAGATATAAATGAAGAGATGAAACTTGCGGCTGCCTATGCAATAGCCTCACTTGTAGCTCCTGAGGAACTATCACCGGACTACTGTATTCCCGGGGCTTTTGATAAAAGAGTAGCTGCACATGTTGCCTGCGAAGTTGCTAGAGCCGCTATAAAAACAAATGTTGCAAAAATCAAGATTGATCCGGAAAAACTGAAAGAATCAATCATGAAGGAATAAAACTTAAAAGCCAATGATTAATTTTACTTGATTTAACGGATAAAAGCTTAGACCACATTTTGTTAGGTGGTCTAAGCTTTTTTTATTTATAGTTTCTCAAATATCTCCCAACCACTTTCTTTAATAGAGATTCGTCCCTTATCCTCGTTGACTGATAAGTAACCTTCGCAATATGATTGTAATTATAAGACTTATTTGTTAAAATTATGATTGTAATACAGGACTCAAAATAGTCTTTAAAATAAAAGTACATAGTTTTTTGGAAGTAACATCAGTGAAATAGTTTATAATCGGAGGAATAATAATGGGTAAACATTACGGTTTTGAAACCCTTTCAATTCATGGGGGAATTAAGGAAAACAACCCCGAAAATGCTTTAAATCCACCTATATTTATGACTTCTACTTAGGTATTTGATGATATAAAAGAGGCCGAAGACATCATGAACTTTGAAAAACAGGGTTTTATTTATACTCGGTGCAATGATAAGCTTTGAGATAAAAGATGATATTGTTCTAAAGGAGAAGAGCAGAGTGCCAAAATTGGGGATATTTTCTTGGTTCGGATTTGTCATGCCTTTACGGAAAAGACTTGAACTTATTAAAAATGCCGGCTTTGATGTTACTTCGCTTTGGTGGGAAGATGAAGAAGGAAACCCGCCGACAAGAAAAGATGAAATGCCGAGGATGGTACAGGATTCCGGATTATTGCTGGAAAATATACATGTTCCTTTCAATAATTCCAATGATTTATGGAGTGAAAATGCATTAGACCGAGATAAAATTGTGAAACAACATGTAAATTGGCTCGAAGATTGTGCAAAATACAATATTCCTATAATGGTTATGCATATTATGGAGGGTGATACTACTCCGGAGCTTAATAAATACGGTATTGAAAGCATGTCATATCTTACAAAAAAAGCCGAGGAGTATAAAATTAAAATAGCAGTGGAAAATACAAAACTTGAAGGTGGTATACCCTTTATATTATCCCAAATACAATCAGATTATTTAGGACTTTGCTACGACAGTTCTCACGCAAGGTTGCAGGGCGAAGAGGCTTTATTAAAAGATTTCGGATATAGATTGATAGCTTTACATCTTTCTGACAATGACGGTGAAAAGGATAGGCATTGGCTTCCGGGAAATGGGGTTATAAAGTGGGGCGAATTTTCCAACTCGTTTCCGAAACACCACTACTCAGGAAATCTAACTTTAGAAGTATGTCCAACTGATGAAGAGAGAGAGGTAGGTCCAAAGCAGTTTTTATTAAAAGCATTTAAAAGCCTTTCAAGTTTGGTGAACTTTTAATTTATAGTGATCTATTCTAACAAAATTGTAAGATAAAATCCGTCTTTGAAAGAGGAATCGATGGTAGGATTCTTATTGTTTTTTTATAATGATTACAGAACTCCGAATGACGGTTTTCAGAATGGTTTTAAAATACCATCCAAAAGGAGGCTGTTAAATGTTCCCAGAGTGGGAAAACTGGCGGCATGTAGTTAAACTTGATCCGGATAAACCATCGGACGAATGGCTGATAGAGCAGGTTGTAGGAAGTGGCACCGATGCGATTATAGTTGGAGGGACTCAGAATATTACCCGGGAAAAGGTGCTAAAACTTTTTAAACTTTTAAAGCCTTATACACTGCCCAAGATATTGGAAGTATCCACAATAGAGTCCATAACATTTGGTTTTGACGGTTATTTAATTCCCGTAGTTTTAAATGCAGGAAATCCCAAATGGATTATAGGAGCCCATAAAGAAGCAGCAAAGCTGGCAGGAGATATGATGGACTGGAAAGAGGTTTTGCCTGAAGGTTACATAATATTAAATCCGGATTGTGCGGTGGCAAAGCTGACCGAGGCACTATATCCTTTGAGAAAGAGTGATGTTTTAGCATATGCTCGCTGTGGTGAGAATCTTTTTTCCCTTCCTTTGATTTATATAGAATATAGTGGAAGCTATGGAAATCCGGAACTTGTATCTTATATTAAAAGTGGTTTAACTAAAGCAAGAGTCTTTTACGGTGGAGGCATTGATAACGCTCAAAAGGCCGAAATGATGGGCAAGGCAGCAGATACTATTGTAGTAGGAAATATGATTTATACCGATTCCATAAAATTTTTAAAAGATACTGTGAAAGCTGCTAAAATGGGTGCCGGTTACTTGACCTAGGGTTGGGAGTAGAAACGTACCGGCGCACACTGAGTATGATGTCAAATTGCTAGTTAACAGTGAGGAGGATTTGAGTGAAAAAACGCAATAAAATAATAATTATAGCAGCTATATTTCTGGTAGTGGTTGCTTTTTTTATTGTCCGGGCAAAACTTCAACCGAAGACAGCTATGGCATTACCTACGGTTAAGGTAATCAAAGGCGATATTTCGTCAAAGATTACTGCACTTGGAAAAGTTGAGACAACACAACAACAGGAGGTTTTTTCCGGTATTCAAGGTATTATCGAGTACATAGTTGACGAAGGCCAAGAAGTAAAAAAAGGCGATGTTATTTTAAAAATTAGTGATGATGAATTAAGGCTGGAGTTTGAACAAGCTCAAAGCAAAATGAAGCAGCAAAAAATAGAACTTTCCAGGCTTATAAACGGTCCAAGACCTGAGGAGCTGGAAAAAGCCAGGATAAAATATCAGGATGCTTTAGCTGCCTATGAATCTATATTGGATGATTACGAGAAAAATCAAGAACTTTATAATTCCGGAGCCATTTCTGAAAATGACTTTATAAATATCAAAAGAGAATTGGATGTTAAAAAAAGTCAATTATCTATTATGGAATTGGAACTCAACTTATTAGAAAATCCTGATGAGGATGAAATTGCATTAAAACAAGCAGCATTGGAAGAAGCCGAAAAAAGTTTGACAAATATCAAAAAAAAGCTGAATAAAGCAGTAATTTATGCAGAATTTGACGGTATAGTATTAAAGCAAGATATAAAGCAAGGAATGACGGTATCGCCGGGTACTTTATTATTAAGTATAGGTAGTCCCTCCGATTTGCAGATTGATTTCGGGGTAAATGAATATGATGCAGCTAGGATAAAAATTGGCCAAAAAGCGATTATTACCGGTGATGGCTTTGGTGACAAGATATATAATGGTGAAGTTATAAAAATTGCCCCTTCGGCCTCGGCAACGCAAACCAGTAGGGGCAATGAAACTGTTGTAAAGACTACAATAAAAGTAATTGATCCCGATGATAATACAAAACCCGGTTTTTCCGCTTCCGTAGAGATAACGGTAGAAGATAAAAAAGACGTAATTTTACTACCGCTGGAATGTGTGATCGAAGGTGAAGAAGGTAAACAG
>JAQWCA010000065.1 GCA_028706065.1 Tepidanaerobacteraceae bacterium | reverse complement strand
ACGCTTTTCCCGCTCTTAAAGCCGAAGCAGGGGGAGTAGGGAACAATAAAATAATTCGGGGATCGTCTAATGGTAGGACTGCAGGTTCTGGTCCTGTATATCTGGGTTCGAATCCTAGTCCCCGAGCCAACAACATTTTGGTGTTTAAGACCGACAGAATAGGTCTAATATTACCAAAAAATCGAAAGAACTCAGTTTATGCTGAGTTCTTTTGTTTAAGTCAAATATGAGAAAAGGCCTATAAATAAAGGGGATTTTTGGTTTGAATCCGATTCCTGGCATTTTTTCTTTGACTGGCAACTTAATTTGTGAGATTATATAAATATAAAATATTTATAAAGAAAATATAAATTATTCATAAATTAAATGCCATCTCTTGAAACATTATTAAAAGTAAATAAACATGATTTATCTTCGGCTATCTCTGGCGCGAAACGTTTTGCAAGAGTTGAAGAAGCAATATCATGGCCTTTAGGTGCTCAAGGGAGTTTAATATATCAAACAATTTGGGAATCTGATAAATATAAAATAAAATTAGGAAAACCGGGCAAAGAAGCTGCCGCTGATTATGATAGATGCAAATATCTTGAAGATGGTCATCGAGGAAACAATCCTAATGACATGAAGCCGGAAATTTTTTGTGGTAACGAATTATTTGAAAATAAGATTGCTTCGTTTACTGGTATTTTTGATGAACTTCAAGTTTTACATGATGCTAGCGAAACTGCTTCAGAGCTTATGGCGTGCCTACTTTTTAGATCTGCATATATGGTTGATCACAAAGAAGTCAGTCCTGGTATATGGAGATACGAGCCGTCAAAAGAAATAATAAACATAATAAGCAAGGATGTGCCAGAAATAGACGGGATGCCTGTTGAAGTTTTTCTCCATTTTTTAGATGCATTAGCATGGAATGAAGACGTCAAATACCATACTTTAGGTTATAATATAAAATCTGATTACGGCAGGAGAAACAATCTAATGACTTGTGTGAATATAATTGCTGTTTTATTAAATAGAGTTAGGATTTCAAAATTTGCTGGCAGCTTCAGTCGTCCACCGGCTGGCATTTCAGCTATTTCTAAGGTGGAAGCATTTAAGCAATTTCCTATGCTTGGAGGGGAGGATTTGTAGAATTTTATATATCAAAATCCAGTGTAATAAGGGTGTTGATCAATTTTTTCTAATATGCTATGCTATATGCATAGCTTATTAATTTGTAACATATCTATGAAGGATATTAAAATTGTTGAACTTTTTGCTGGTGTGGGTGGTTTTCGTATTGGCCTAGAGGGAGCTAGTAATGATAAGACAAAATATAGAGTTGTCTGGAGTAGTCAATGGGAACCAGGAGCTAAAAAACAGCACGCCTCAGATATTTATGTGGCTCGTTTTGGTGATAAAGGGCATTCTTGTGAAGACATACAAGAAGTTGTCGATATGAAGTTTGATAGTATTCCAAATCATGATTTGCTAGTTGGGGGGTTTCCTTGTCAGGATTATTCAGTTGCCAGAACACTTAAACAATCAAAAGGATTAGAAGGTAAAAAAGGAGTATTGTGGTGGTCTATTTTTAATATTCTTAACAAGAAGGGTGCAAATGCTCCTAAGTTTTTATTGTTAGAAAATGTTGATAGATTGCTAAAATCTCCAGTCAAGCAAAGAGGACGTGATTTTGCCATTATGCTTTCGTCTTTGGCTAAACTTGGTTATGCAGTGGAATGGAGAGTTATTAATGCGGCTGATTATGGTTTCCCTCAGCGTCGTCGCCGTATTTATATAATGGGCTATAAGCAAAATACAGCTATTTGGAAAAAGGTTTTAGCTTGCAAAGATAAAAAGAAATGGATAAATAGTGATGGCTTGATAGCTAAGGCATTTAAAGTTAAGCAGGATGTAGTTAGGGCTAGTGAATTTGAAATTAGCACTGATTATGTTTATGTGTCAGAAAAATTTTCGAAAGATATGCCATCTAAAAGTCCATTTGAAAATGCTGGAGTAATGATTAATGGGCATGTAACAACCATGAAAGTAGAATCAGACTATAAAGGTAAATATTCTGTATTGGGAGATTTTATAATTGATGAAAAGAAAGTTCCTGAAGAGTTTTTTATTAAACCAGCTGATATTAAGAGATGGGAATATTTGAAGGGCGGGAAGAAAGAGGAACGTAAATCAAGTAGTGGTCATGAGTATAATTATTCCGAAGGTCCAATGGCTTTTCCAGACCCACTCGATAAGCCGTCCCGAACTATTATAACTGGCGAAGGCGGCACATCGCCATCTCGCTTTAAACATGTCATAAAAACTAAATCAGGAAGATTAAGAAGGTTAATGCCTATAGAATTAGAAAGATTAAATATGTTTCCTGACAATCATACCAAGATAAAAGAAACTCCAGACATCAAGAGGGCATTTATAATGGGAAACGCTTTAGTTGTGGGGGTTATTAAAAAATTAGGAGAATCACTAAGAGACGCCGTTTAGGCGTCTTTTCCGATTTTATATAATAAATATGCGGATAACAAAAATTATAATTAAAAATTATCGTAGTTTTGATTCAACTGGACAACAGATTCTATTTCCCACTCAACACGCGGCATTAGTTGGTAAGAATAATACTGGAAAAACAAATATCTTTAATGCTCTGAATTTAGTGTTAGGAAACAAGAATCCTGCCTATATTAATTTTGAAGAAGATGATTATTTTGATTCAAGTCAACCAATAGAGATACGGGTTGTAATATCAGATATTTCTGTTGGAGACAAAACAAGACTTTTTTCTCTTCCTGGTTTAACAAAACCAATGCAGGGGGCTTTAAATGGAAAAATTAATGATGGGACAGCTGATATTTCTTTTTTATTAAGAAAAAATTATGATGCGCCAGTGGAAACAATAGAAGAAGAGTCTGGTGATGTTCAAGATACATTTGAAATAAAACTCTGGGGTTTTAATGTCTTTAGAAAGAAGGAGGATATTCGTAGGCTTATAATGAAGATAATGGTTGTTCCCGCAGTTCGAAATTATAAGGATGAATTAACAGCCTCAAAATGGACATCATACGGCCAGCTTATGAAAGATGTTTTAGAAAATTCCTTACAGTATCCTTCAATAAAAGCCGATCTCGTAAGTCTTAATACGAAAATCCAAGAAGTCTTTATGACAGAAAAAACTAAATTACTAGAAGGCGCCAGAGTAGTGTCTTATGTTGATGACATAAGTTTCCAATTAACAAAAGACAATAATCCGTCTGAATTGTTAAGAAATTTAGAGGTTTTTATAAAAGAAGGGGCAAGAAATTTTAATATTGAATATGTGGGAACCGGAACACAAAGCGCTATAATTATTGGAATGTTTGAGCTTGTTTTAAAAAATAAAAGCTCAAACAATAAGTTTTTTTGTATCGATGAGCCAGAAGCATTTATACATCCGCACGGTATTAGATATTTAGGATCATTGATAAAAAATGTGTCTAGCGATCAAAATACGCAAGTTTTAATATCAACTCACTCACTTTCTTTAGTGGCTAATTTTGAGCCAATTGAGATAATACGTGTAGACAAGATTGACGGAAAGACAATTATTAAACAAGATGTTTCATTAACTGCCGCTCATTTCAAGAGGTTTATTCATCAAGATAATGCAGAGATATTCTTTAGTGATAGAGTGGTGTTTGTTGAAGGAGCTACGGAAAAACATTTATTTGGAAATCTTGATAAAATTACAAAATTACAGCCAGCAGATCAGGATAGTATAGACTGTAATTTTGATAGATTAAATTTGGGAATTATAAGATTAGATTCAGTTGATTCTATTGTAAACTACATAAAAATAGCAAGAGCTTTTAGTGTTAAATATGCCGCCGTTCTCGATAAAGATTTTATAACTGATCCAAGCAAGCAAAACAAGTGTCGAGAGCTTTGCCAGGAAGTAGGTATTACATTCCAAACAACCGACCTGAACCAATTAATTAATGACTTTAAAACAAAACAAATTATCATTAATAATAAGGGTGAGATTGAAGATATTTTTTCTGATCAAGAAGTAGCAAATATCAGCGGCAAAACGTTAACTTATGTTCAGAGCACAAAGGCCGCACATATAAATAAAACTAGTAGAGCCTTCAAGCAAATTTTTGGTGCCGGAAAAGCGGAGTATGCCATTGTAATTGCCGATTATTATAAAGCAAATTTAGTCGCGCATCCTCTAGAAGATGTTATCAGAAAAATTTATAATGATGATATTATAAATATCAATTTTTGATTAACTGTATGACATGTACATCGAATGATGTAATATTTTCTTTAAACGGAAGAGATAATTGTTTTTTGGATATATTAAAAAAAGATTTGAATTATGAAGAAGTAAATAAATCATTGTCATCTATCTTTTTAAAGCTAAAAGAAATTTTAAAAGGAAAGGGGATTGAATATTCAAGTCTCAAACATGCTTTAACCCCAAGTAGAGAGAAAATTGAAATTCTTTTAATTTTTGATAGACAAAAAATTGATAATCCCGGGTATGGCCAAGTGATTATGGATTATTTGTTTCAAAATTTAGATTCCAATGGCACCCATACTTTTATGTGTGGAGATTATATAGATATCATAGATAATCAAGATTTGTTGAAATCTATGTTACTGGCTGAGCTGGGAATAGCAGATTATGAAAAATATTATAAGAGCAATCAATTTTATTTTATCTATATTAACAATGTTAGTGAATCTTTGTTTAATAAATTAAAAGCAAAGCTTGGTAGTTTTTCGCCATTTGTCGGAGTTATAAACGTGTTTCATGGCTCTCTTTTAAAAGACTATCTTTCGTTTATATTATGTAACTCATTTATAAAAATTGATAAATGTATATTAAAACAACATCCCGACGATGTGGATAATGATGTTAATGAACTTTCGGGTCTTGAAAAATTTGGGTATACCACTAAGAGTATACAAGATGTTTATTATCTCTTATTTTTATCATATAAAATAGAATGTACCCAAAATAATTCTGATAATCATTTTTCAATTTGCGCCCTCACTCCTAATATTACTGACCCTAAAAAAATGTTTATTAAAATTTCTGATGGTAAATTTAATTATTTAAAAAATGAGAAAACTGGAATTATGAAAAGATTAAACTTTTTAAATATTTCAGTGAATGAACTAGAGGAAAAGATAAAAAATAGAATTGAAAATAATTATTTCTTCAATTTAAGAATTTGTAGTAAGGATAATTCTTATATATTTAATATAATATTAGAATTTAATACAAATAAAAAATATAAAGTCCTAGCTAGCTTTAAATATGATTATTTCAAAAACGAACTTTTTTTAATTACTCTCTATTAATTAAAATCTTTTTCTCCCTCATCACCAATTTACTCTCCAGGCATGCTAAAACTTCACGTTTTTCAAGAATAGAACCCTCTTTAAGTACATATTTAGCATAATTTCTAATATCTAAATCCTTTTGTTTTTCAAAGTCGTTACCGGTTACACCCAGTATTCCTTTGCTGAACTTGTAGAATCTACTTACCTCGTCTTCAAATTTGTTTTTGATTCCTATTTCATTAATATCAATTTTGTCCATCAGTCCGACTAATTGCTCTATTAGTTCTTCTTCTCTTAACATGCCATGGTCGCATTTAACATTCTTTGACCTGGCACAACCATAATATACATATCTTCTAACTGATCCATCGATCAGTTTTTTGAATTTTTCTTCGGCGGTTATGCCTGAACCGCAATATCCGCATTTCATAAGTTTAGTGAAAGCGAATTCTTTGCAATCCTGTCTGGAAATATTATTTCTCCTTAATCTCTCATTGGCTTTTGTATAAAGTTCTTTGGATATTATTGGTTCATATCCACCCTTATACCATTTGTCACTACCGGTTGGATATTCAAATTCGCCATAATAAAATGGCTCTCTAATCATTCTTTGGACAAGGCTGAGCGGCATTGGTTTTCCGTTTCTTGTTTTAAAATCGGTTTCAGTAATTAGCCATTGATGTATTTTGCGGCAACTCAATTCTTCATTAGCCATTTTTTCAAATATCTTTTTCACTATCGGAGCTCGTTTGGGGTCGATGGTTACTTTCTTCTGACCTTTGTCAGCGTATTTGTCGTGTAGATATCCGAGCGGCGGTCGTCCTGGTCGCCAGCCTTGTTCGCACTTGGCTCTCAGTCCTCGTTTTACATTTTCACCTTTATGGTCGTTTTCCAACTTGGCTTGCGAGCCTAATATCATGAGCAGGAATTTTTCATTGGGGCTATTGGTGAATTTTTGGCCATGAGTCCTGATTTCTTTAATCAGCCCTTGATCCATCAAGTCGACTATCGCGCCTAAGTCGCCAGCATTGCGGCTTAACCTATCCGGCGCCCAGCAGATGATGCCGTTGAAAGCCCCTCTCTTGATATCGACTATAAGTTGGTTGAATACTGGCCTTTGCCCGGAATCCTTAGCACTATGGCTTTCCCGGCGAATTTCGGCTATTTGGATATTATCCCTAATAGCCATTTCTAGCATTTCCTTAACTTGGGACTCTATAGAAAGAGCCTGTTTTTCATCTTCTTCAGTGGACTTTCTGGCGTATAAGCAATACCTTATTTCGCCGTCTAAAAGCCCTGAATTAGCCCCTATTTGCCCTTGTGCGGCCGTTTTAAGCCCAAGGGCAGTATTTGTCTGATTCATATGGTTATTGTTAGTTTAACCTAATGAATGACGCAAAGCGGCAGGGAAGTCCAGACCATAGGCTGTAGACAACTTTATTTTACTTTTATGTAATTTTAAGCTATATTTTAAGTGCGAAACAATAATCTAATTCTGTGAGGCACGTGCCGACATCACGAAGGCTTTGCTTAATTGTATACAGGAACGGACATTCCGACCGCATACAATTAAGCGTCTTCACGGACACTGATTGTTGTTTCGCAACAAGGTCGGGTGTCCGTTTTTGTTTTCTGCGGTTCACTCAGCCATTTAATAATTAATTATTATTTTATGGAAGAAAAAATGAAGATAGGTTTATTGGGTGCCGGAGGAACTTTAAAAATTAAGGATGGTTTCCTTAGTTTCCAACATCCCTATGGCAAAACTTTCAGGGTAATGGTTAGTGATATCGAAACCGTCGTGGTTGATGTCGTCGGTTTAGGGCAAGGAGAGTTAAAAATCATTGGCCATGGCGCTGAGCTAGCTAAAACAAAGATGCCAATCGCTTGGGCTAATAAATGCCAGGAATGGATATTATCCATGATAAAGAAATAATATGAAAAAGAAATTATTATTTATTTCTTTAGCAGTAATTATTGCTTTAGGAATAATCCCATTTAAGACATTCGGGGCCGAGAGCCTATCTTCTAAAATGAGAGGAAAGATTCTACTTCAAGTTGAATCTCATGGCGAAGCCTGGTATGTTAATCCAAAAGACGGCAAAAGATATTATATGGCTAATGGTTCAGAAGCCTATAACATCATGCGCACGCTTGGCGTCGGTATTACTAACTCAGATTTAGATAAGATAAAAGCTAATAAGACTAACGCCAAGAAACAGTCCGGCAAGATATTGCTCCAAGTCCAAAGCCATGGCGAAGCCTATTATATCGATTCAAACGGCAATGTTAATTATCTAAAAGATGGTGATGCTGCTTATCAGATAATGCGCAAATTAGGTTTAGGTGTTAAGACCAGCGATTTGAATAAGATTGAGTTGTCAGATAAAGATAAGAGCTTGTCTTCATCTGTCGCTTTATATCAAGTATTAGAAGTTGTTGATGGCGATACAATTAAAGTTAATTTGAATGGAGCGACAACCACTATTAGATTAATTGGTATGGATACTCCGGAAACTCTTGATCCTAGAAAAGTCGTCCAATGCTTCGGCAAAGAAGCTTCAGCTAAAGCCAAAGAATTGTTATTCGGCAAGATGGTGAGATTAGAGAATGATTCTACTACTGAAGAATTGGATAAATATTCCAGGCCATTAAAATATGTCTTTCTAGAAGACGGCACTTTCTATAACGACAAGATGATAAGAGATGGCTATGCTCATGAATATACTTATAACAAGCCATATAAGTATCAAGCTCAGTTTAAGGAAGCTCAGAAAGAGGCCAGTACTAATCTGCGCGGCTTATGGGCGACTGACACTTGTAATGGCGACACAACGAAGGCGGCCGATTCATCTTCTGAATCCTCGACCGCTTCGAGTACCGTTACAGTTTCAACTAATAAGTACTATACATCGTCTTACAAGACATCCAGTTATTATTACCCTGAATCATGTGATGGTTGGAAAAGTCTAAATTCTAGCTATTTAAAGTCTTTTGACTCATTGTCAGCACTATTAGAATCTTTTCCTTCTAGAACTTTAAGTCCATCTTGTAACTAATTTTTTTCTTTCATTCTTTTTTGATATTCCTCTATATAAGTTTGGAACTGATATACCTCCTCAAATTTGATAGGTTCGCCGTCTGGTTTTTGAGGAATATCTCCATTCTTTTTTAGTTTATCCCATAAGATTTGAGCGGCGGCGTCCCATTTGGCTTTATTCTCATCTGCTTTATGGTCAGCTTCATTTAATAAATCTTCAAGTGTTATCTTTTTTACTGGTGCGTAGCTATCAGCATCTTTGCGATGAACAATTATTACTTTCGATTCGTCTGATTTACGGTATCTTTTTGATAGATGAGACAAGACATATTCTATCGCTCTTTGATCTTTATTGCCGACATTAGATATTAAGCCGTTCTCGGCTAAATCAACAAAATTCTTTTGGCCGACTTTAATAGCGGTTTTAGCTTTCTTCCTAAAATCTCTGTTATTTTCAAACCAGCGATAATAAGTGGATGTACTAATACTATTCTTTTTACAGGCATAAAATACATTACCAAATTTTTCTAGTTCTTCTAATATTTTTCTTTTAGTTTTTTCTCCAATCATATTTTTAGTTCAACTTAACGGCTGTCTTGCCAGTTTCTTTTTCCCATCTTTTAATGATTACTTCAGCGTAGATAGGGCACTTTTCCATAATGAAACAACGACGTCCCATTCGCACTGAAGCGATAAGCGTCGACCCGCTTCCGCCAAAAGGCTCAACTATCAAATCTCCACGTTTGGTTAGGACTTTTATATAG
>JAQWCA010000064.1 GCA_028706065.1 Tepidanaerobacteraceae bacterium | reverse complement strand
GTCTTGGATTCCTGATTGCAACCGACTCTTGCCCCTAGGGCTTCACTGATGAGCCGCACAGGGACCATGGTTCTGTTATTTTCCAGTATTGCACTGGTATCAAAAACGATTGTCTTATCGTTTACTTCGGCTTTGTTTTCACCGATTTTTAACCTTATTACAGTATCGTCTCGTTTAAGAATAACCGTTCTAGTGTCATTATCCCAGCTTACATTCGCTCCAAGGCTTTCAGATACAAACCTTACCGGTACCATAGTTCTATTGTCTTTATTGATATAGGGCACCTGATCGGGGAAATTGACTTCTTTACCATTTACTAAAACTGATATATCGGTAATCCGAATGGAAAAAGTTGCAGATATATTACCTGTTTTTACCTGAACCGATGCAGTTCCCGGATCTACTGCCTTAAAGGCAAGGGTTTTTGAGTCGAACCCAACAGGCTTATCATAAGAAACCTTCCATTCCACAGCATAAGGATAATTCAGTGGTATTTTTTGGTTTGTAGGAGTAATCCCGAAAACTTTTAGATTAGTAGTTACACCGGACTTAACCCCGGTAGTTTCAGTTGTGACACTCTCGATCAAAGGGATAACCTGATAATTTACCTTACTCCCGGTGACGTTAAATACTGCTACAGCTGGTTCTTTAGAGTCTATACCCGGGATTGAAACATAATGGACTCCGTCAACGGCCTTGCTGCTAAAGGGTGTAGTTCCGCCACCACTTAAAACCCACACATTTGAGCCCGAAGATCTGGCATGTTCTGTAAGAAGTTTTTTCAACAATTGGCCTTCCAGTGGATCGGAGAATGCCTCAGGAGATCTGTCCATTACAACAAAGAGAGGTTTTGATTTGTCAAGATTATTTAAATCTCTTTTCAGACTTAACCATTGATTGTAATCAGTGGCACGTAGACTACCTTTTGTAGCGTCCAAAAAGATGAAGGTCGCTTCTTTATCGGAAAGGGTATCATATCCCTTACCACTGAAATTATACTCTTTAAAGGCCTTTAATTGCTCCTGCAAAGCATTGTCATCGGTCCAGGGTCGACCCACTATGGCATTAAATCCGGAGTTATAAGTATTTAATACCGCTGCGGCTTGGTTTAAAGCTTTTTCGTAATCCGGTCGGTTATCTTTTGATATAGGTTTTGTTCCTACTGCCCCAAATGTGAAACCAGTGCCTTTCCGGTTAGCCGCATCAGTCCACAAAGGTGTGGCTGGCAGAAGAGATTCATCGTATTTTCCGGCAATTATAGCTGTAAGCTCATCAAAGTAAACTGCCCCTACTGCCTTCTTTGCCGGATCAGTTTCGACTACATAGATGGTCTTGAGCTTGAAGGGCCCTTTACCTGATGGCAAATTGACTTCTATCCATTTCCAGTCATTCCAGTCAATACTCTTGGCAAGGTCTAAAACGGTTTCCTTCCCGGAAGCATCTTGGACCGAGGCTCTAAGCCATTCACCCTGACCCTGACCATAAATCCAAAGCCCCAGCTTGGTAGTGCCTGTGGGGAGAGATTTACCAACATTGTCAAAAGCAAGATATGCAGCCCGAGTGGCAGTTCCTTCACTAAAATCATAGGCTAATCTTCCGGAATTTTGGCCGGAATATACGGGTTCCGGTAATGATGTAATTGAAAAGGAACCCTTTACATCAGTGGGATAGGAATTGAAAAATTTGCCTTCAGGTTTTTCAAAACTATCGAGAGATACTCTTTTATAGCCAGTTTGCACTAAAGCTCCGGTTTTCAATCCGGAAAAGTTTGCAATAACTGCACCACTGCCGGATTGACCGGCGATAAACTCATTGCCGGTCATATTGCCAATATCTCCGACTATATTCCATTTGACATCAACAGGGTCTAAAATCGCCTTAAATCCTTGGCTATCGGTGACATAGACTTTAAAGACAGCCTTTGAACCTGAATTTACCTGAACTTTTGAAGGTTCAACTGAAAGTATTAGATTGTCCTTTAAAACTTTTATATCCTGAGAAGCCCTAATTTCTCCTAAATTAGCAATTACTTGACCTGTGCCACTTCTTTCAGCAGTAAATACATTACCGTTGAAAACCCCCAAATCCCCGGTAACACTCCATGTAATTTGTTCGGGGTCTATATCGACGAGGTTATAGTTCTTATCATAGGCTTTGACTTCAAAAGTCCTATGGCCATTTTCTGCGATGTTGAAGGACGAAGCTTCTATCTTAATGCCATAAATCTTGCCCACTGGGGCCTTAGAAAATATGCCGACAGCATTGGGAATCAGCCTCTGGACACCCTCAGATACGCTGTTTATAACCTTTGTCGAAGTTTTGCCAAAGGGCCTTACCACCATAGTGGAAGAACCACCTCCGTCAAGATTTATGGCATAATGGGCACCCAGATTCAACATGAGCTCAGCCATCTCTTGCTGACTCATACCTCGGCTATGGGCTTGGCGACCATCAACTACTGCCATGATCATAGTTTTTTTGTCAGCGGTAAAACCTATGGCTGTCCTAGGATGTGTTCCGGGGATACTGTGTGAAAAAGACTTTGGTATATTTCCGTTATCTACCAATATAGCTCCACCACCGAGAGCCATTTTTAAAGAAGATATGTCCGGTGTAATATCAAGGTTCAATTCTATTGGATCACCAATAGAGAAACGAGTCTTTAAAAAATCAGCACCATCGCCCCATGCCATAAGTACTAAACCATCGTTCGGAATATCAGCAACCTTACCATCAGAAAAGCTTACTATGTAATTATCCTTGACCGTTGCAAAGGTTAAATTAGGAGCACCGTCGCCTGGTTTAGGTGTAGTGTTGCCAAAATCCGGTGTGTAAACAAATATATTGTTATAACTATTTCTTATTTTGTTAACGCCTTCTACAAAAAAATAGCTGCGGTCCGGAGCTATAAGTCTCCCTGAAAATTCCATATTCAATATTTCCGGAATATTGTCCAAGGTAATGCCAATTGCTGCCATATTTTGGTTATTTAGTGGTGAAGATATTAGTCTACCATTGCTGATTTGTGGCCCAATCGGAGCAGAAGGCGTAGCCATAATAAAGAAATCTCCGTTAATTCCGGCCACAGCACCGTTATCCTGCACCATCCGGTTAAGGGAATCTCGTTTTGAGAGACCTTCCTTTCCTATTATAGTATCGATGTCTACATTGCTTGATGTCAGGTCGGTTCTCAAGACATGGATTTTTTGCCAACCTTGAGAGGTAAACAGAGTTTTTGCTTCATAAGTGACTCCACCTGTTATGGGGAAACTTTCGATTTCTTCATGAAGTATTATTTCCTGACCGAAAACCGGCATTAATGACGAAACAAAAGTCAGGATGGTCAGAATAAAAGGAATCAAGCGTTTTTTCCAATGTTTTTTTGATGTATGTAACATCTTATCTCCCTCCATATGTTAGAACAATTTTTGTCAAGATTAATTTAATAAATACCCCTCCCCTTTTCTGATCCCCCAGATTTAATAACATTCTATAATAAACAGTTTTCTTCCTTCTTCTAAAACAGGGACTTACTGGTAGAATATAATATTTGGCCATATATATATCAGACGTAAAAAAATGAGAAAGGTTCCATCTTCGGTAAAAATATAGTAAAATTGGAAATAGATATCTTGACTTCGGAAGAGTAACTACGCACGAAAGTAATTATGTGTTTAATATTAGAGGAGCAACGATGAACTGTATCACATGACAACGTTTATAATAATGTGAAGAATTTACTTAGACGAGGATTTTATATAACATAATAATTAATTTTTGACTACAATTATCATAAAAAAGGTGGTTATTATGATAGGAAACTTTAAAAATCTGAATCCCAAGATTCATGAAAGCTGCTTTATCGCTCCCACTGCCGATGTAATCGGTGATGTAACTATTGGTGAAAAATCCAGTTTATGGTATAAGACTGTGCTTAGGGGAGATGTCAACAAAATAAAGGTAGGCTCTTACACAAATATACAGGATGGTACTATCGTCCATGTGGCAGGAGAGTGTCCGACTATTATAGGTAACAATGTTACTATAGGACATGGTGCCATTATTCATGGTTGCACAATAAGTGATGGAGCTTTTATTGGTATGGGTGCTATAATTCTAGACGGAGCGGTTATTGGAGAAGGAGCTTTAATAGGTGCCGGTGCTCTGGTGACGGAAGGTAAAGAAATTCCCCCTTACACATTAGCTGTAGGCATGCCCGCTAAAGTTATAAAACGGTTGACCGATGAATATATGGAAATGACTAAAAATAGGGCATCAGAATATGCAAAACTGGCACAGACATATAAACATAGACAAACATAGTATTCTAATTTTTATAAACAATTTTTATAAACGCCTGAATCCAATAGTCTAGACGTTTCCGGTAATTCTGAAAAAAAAGAGTGTTGACCCAGTATTTTTAGATAAAATATAATTAAAAAGACAAACCTTCAACAAATTGGTCGTATTTTATTAATATTTTTATTATAGGAGGTTCAATATGAAAAAATACTGTGTTGGCGTTGTAGGGGCTCTGGGAGCTGTAGGTACCGAAATGTTGAAGATTTTAGAACAAAGAGATTTTCCCATAGAAACAATTAAACCCCTTGATGTAAAGGAAAACGAGGGTAAAAAAATATGCTTTAAAGGCCAGGATGTAGAGGTTCGATCAGCCGAGGAAGGGGCCTTTCGTGATTTGGATATTGCTCTATTTTCTGCGGGAGAAGTGGCGAGCCGGAACTTGGCTCCGGTAGCTGTCTCTGAAGGATGTATAGTAATTGACAACAGCAATGCATTTCGGATGGACCCTGAGAAACCTTTGATTATTCCTGAGGTTAATCCTGAAGATATTATGTGGCACAAGGGGATTATAGCAAATCCCAACTGTTCTACAATTCAGATGCTTGTGGCGTTGAAGCCCCTGCATGATAGGTTTGGAATCAAGAGAATAGTGGTTTCAACATATCAAGCCGTATCCGGCAGCGGATTATTCGGTATTGCCGAATTAGAGGAACAACTCAGGGCATATACAGAAGATCGGGAGCTTGAAGTGAAGGTATATCCACATCAGATAGCTTTTAATGCAATTCCCCATATTGACTCTTTTACAGACAATGGCTACACTAAAGAAGAGATGAAGATGGTTCATGAAACACATAAGATTTTTCACAATAGTGATATCGCTATAACTGCTACAGCAGTGAGGATCCCAGTGATTCGCTGTCATTCAGAATCCATCAATATTGAGACTGAAGAACCTATTGACTTACAAGAGGCTAAAGAAGTATTATACAGGGCACAGGGAATCAAAGTTTTAGATAATGTTTCTACAAATATATATCCCTTAGCGGCAGAGCTTGCCGGCACTAATGAAGTATATGTAGGAAGAATACGGCAGGATTTTTCAGTGGCCAATGGCCTCAATATGTGGGTAGTGGCTGATAACCTGCGAAAGGGAGCTGCATTGAATGCTGTTCAGATTGCCGAAACTCTGATTCAATTAAAATAGTTTAGGAGGCAGGTTTATGGCCCTTATCGTACAAAAATACGGAGGAACATCGGTAAAATCCCCCGAAAACCGAAAGGCTGTTCTCAACCACATCCTTCGTGCTAAAGAAAAAGGTTTTGATGTAGTGGTTGTAGTATCGGCTATGGGGCGACTGGGAGACCCATATGCTACCGATACCCTAATTGACCTTATAAAAACTCAGGGGGGTAAAATTTGCCCGAAAAAAAAGGATTTAATTATGGCCTGTGGGGAAATTATTTCAGCTACGATTATGGCTTCATACGTAGAGGCTCAAGGAGTAAAGGCCGAAGCAATGACCGGATTTCAGGCGGGCATAATGACCACAGGTGATTTTGGGAATGCCGATATAATAAAAGTAGATTCTGAACCGATTAAAGAAAAGATAAAAAAAGGCAAGGTTGTTGTAGTAGCTGGTTTTCAGGGTCAGACGGAAAAAGGTGAGATAACCACTCTGGGTCGGGGTGGCAGTGACACTACAGCGGTAGTGCTGGGAGGATCTCTAAAAGCGGACCTGGTTGAGATATATACCGATGTGCCCGGTATAGCCGTTACTGATCCACGCATTGTTCCCGAGGCACCATTTATCCCAAACATATCCTTTGATGAAATTATTGATATGGCTGAAAGTGGTGCAAAAGTAATCCATCCTAGAGCTGTTAGAGCTGCTAAGGAATTTGATATACCACTGAGGATAAAATCAACATTTGATGAGGAAGAAGGGACCTTGGTTGGGTCTTGTACCGGTGATTTTGCGATTTCCGGTATTTCACTTCAAAAACACCTAACTATAGCTCTTCATAACAGTGAATTAACCGATAATGAGATGCAAAAATTCCAGAAACTAAGTCGTGATGGAGTAGTTTTCATGAATGATGCCGACGAGAAAGGTATCATAGTTGATGATGATCATAAGGACGTCATTGTGGCCTGGGCAGAAAAACCAGGATCAAAACTAAAGATTTGCGAAGATATGTCGAGGATATCTGTTGTATATAAAGATACCACTGATCCTAAGGATGTTTATGAAAAGGTAATGACACTATTCTCCAATGAAAAAATATCTGTAGCAGCATACAATACTTTTCATAACCGCAGTTCGTGGATAGTACCAGGCAAATGCGGGGCGAAATCGGTAAGAGCTGTTTATGATGGATATTTCAGTTAATACTTTGAAGGTCACAATGTGTGACCTCTTTTTTTTTGTACAAAAAGCCTATATTCAAACTAGCAAAATAATTCAAAAAAAAGGATATTGCGATTTAACGTCGAATATAATATTCTATGTTCTTTATACATATACAAATGTGCGTGTGGTAAGGACAATAATAGCAAGGATGTTTTTAACAGAAAATTATCTAAGCTATTGATTTCACCTAAATAATAGATTAGAATAGTAGTCATATAAAAGATGAGCAGGGCTGCTCATCAAAAAACTAAAAATGAGGAGAGCTAGAAATGAAAAAATACAATGTCGCCATAGTCGGAGCCACTGGAGCGGTAGGTCAAACCATGTTAAAGATTTTAGAGGAACGCAATTTTCCGGTTAAACGTATTTTGCCGCTGGCTTCATCTAGATCCAATGGTCATGTGGTAGAATTTAGGGGGGAGAAAATAAAAGTACAGGAGGCCGTCCCTTCTGCTTTTGAGGGTATAGATATAGCACTTTTTTCAGCCGGTAAAAGTGTGAGTATGAAACTTGCTTCTGAAGCTGTTAAACGGGGAGCGATTGTTATAGATAACAGCAATGCCTTCCGAATGGATCCGGAAGTGCCACTGGTTATTCCGGAAGTTAATCCTGATCATATAAAAAAACATCGGGGTATTATCGCCAACCCAAACTGTTCCACAACTCAGATGGTTATGGCATTGAAACCCATATATGATGCAGTTAAAATAAGAAGGGTAGTGGTTTCTACATACCAGGCTGTTTCAGGTACCGGTATCAATGCTGTAGAAGAATTAAAACAGCAACTGAAGATGATTTTAAATGGAGAAAATCCAAAACCCGAAGTATACCCTTATCCCATAGCATTTAATGTGCTGCCACATATTGACATATTTGATGATACAGGGTACAGCCTTGAAGAATGGAAAATGGTAAATGAGACCAGAAAGATAATGGATGATGATACCCTGGCAATAACGGCAACAACCGTGAGAGTTCCGGTGATGAACTGCCACAGCGAATCGGTAAACATAGAAACAAAAGATAAACTCACAGTCAACATGGCTCGGGAGATACTTTCCAAGGCTCCGGGTATTAAGGTGATGGATGAACCACAACTGAAAAAATATCCATTGCCAGGTGATGTATCCGGTAGTGACGAGGTATTTGTTGGAAGGATTCGGGAAGATTTTTCTGTAAATAATGGTTTAAATTTATGGATAGTAGCGGATAACTTACGGAAAGGTGCTGCCCTCAATGCCGTTCAGATTGCTGAAAATATGTCAAATAATGCCTTAGTATAGATTTGAATTTACAATATAGTCCTTTTCTCTCTCTCCTGAATACTATATAAAGAAGACTTGGGTTAGATGCAAAGTTATGTTCGAAGGAGGGAGAGAGAAATGAGACAGGCATACCAATTGGAGTGGGCTAGCAAAGACCTAGGGCAGGAATCTCGAGTTGCCTTAGGTGATGTAAATGGTGATGGTAATATCAATATTATTGCCGGAACAACTGCATCTTCAGGTCAACAATCAAATTTGCATGTTTTTCAATATCGGGGGCAATCATACCATCAATTGGCTCGAACATCATTAGGGAATAATGATACTCATTGGATAGGGTGTCATGACATTGACAAAGATGGAATTGACGAAATTATTGTCGGCTGTACCACTGGCATATATGTTTATAAAATGCGAGGTAGCAAGCTAGTAAAAATTGCTGAGAGTGTAGATATAAAAGAAACAATTATTTGTATAGCTATTGCAGACATTGATAGAGACGGAAAATATGAAATTATAGCGGTGGTCAAAGGGAAACCGCGAATATTTATATTCCGTTATGATGGCAGATTGGTTCTTTGGAAATCAGAGATTATAGAACAACAAGTTTACTGTGTAGCTGTCGGTGATACCGATGGTGATGGCTATCCCGAAGTGGTGGTAAAAACACATGGACAACGGGGATGCATTTTATACGTATTGTCTTTTAAAGATGGTAAAAGACATGAAAAGTTGAGAAGTCATTTACCTGATGCGGATAAGGCATTTTTGGCAGTGGATGACTTTGATTTAGATGGGAAATGTGAGATCGTTTTTGACTGTACTGGTCGCAAGGTAAGGGTAATGCGTCATATTGGCGGAGGTTACAAACCATTTTGGGATAGCCCGCCTCACTCTCAAAGTGTCAAGAATATAGCAATATATGATATTGACGGTGACGGGCAAAAGGAATTAATAGTGGTCTGCCTAAGTAATGTATATATTTACAGTTGGAAATCCGGGAAAATTATCCAAGAATGGAATCAGACTGTTCCCAATGGTGATTTTTGCATAACAGCAGGAGAGTTGAACCAAAAAGGCTATGGTGAGATTGTAGTCGGCACTGTGTATGGATACATTTACGTGTTTGAAGCGCGGCGTGAGAGACATCACGGAAAACTTTGGATGGGAAAGATTCAGGCAATAATTCAAGATACAGTGACCATTCCCGATGGAAAACCCGATGCCACACGGGGAGTTGAAGCTAAGGCCAAGTTTTCC
>JAQWCA010000063.1 GCA_028706065.1 Tepidanaerobacteraceae bacterium | reverse complement strand
CCATAAAAGGGATTTTCTGGGTACATAATATTTTCTTTTTGATAGATAAACATTGGAAGATAAAAAGTAACTGTGATTTGGAACTGATATTTAGACAAAGTGAGATTAAAAAATATAAAAATTCCACCCTGACGGTATATTTAAACGATTTGCCGATAAAAAGCATAACATTGCAGGACAAAGAAAACTTTAAAACCGTCGAAAAAATATCACTACCGAAGGAACAAATCACACAAGGCTATAACTTTATAAAATTTTCTACATATCATCGGGTTACTGAAGAATCCTGTACTGATGACCTGAATCCGGCCAACTGGCTGGTATTTCACAAGGAATCCTTTATACATCTTGAGTATGAGGAAATCCTCGATAAAATCGGAATAAGTGATTATCCCTATCCTTATCTAAAAACATCAGCCTTAGAGCTACTGGATTGTACAATACTTGTACCCGATAAACCCACTCAGGGTCAAATGAGTGCAGCGATGATTATTGCAGCAGACTTTGGCCGGCGTGTACCCTATGACAACATTGATGTTAAAGTGATGCAATATAAAGATATCGAAAATGTCAAAGAAAATACAAATCTTATCATAATAGGGGGTTCTACGGACCGGGAAAATAAACTGCTTGAGCCGATAAGGAAAGAATTGTCTAAACTAAACGATAAAGGAATAATAAAAGAGATTGCATCACCGAAGGAGATAGCTAAACGCATATTATATCTAGTATCCGATAAAGATGAAATGCTGATCATGGCAGCTAAGACATTGACTTGGGACAAGCTGGTCTTCCAGATGAAGGGGGATACCCAGTTTATATCAGAAATTTATATCAGAGATGAAGAAAGTGAAAAAAACTCCACCAAAGTTACATTAAAGGATCTGGGATATGAAGATACCGTAATTAAAGGAATTTTTAACCAACAGGCAACCTATGTAATAAATATCCCTAAAAACCGCAAGCTTAAAGGGGAACCTTTTATACAAATTCCATTGCGATACTCAAAAGCTCTGGACTTTGACAAATCTTCTGTTTCCGTCTATTTAAACAATATACCAGTGGCCGATAAATTATTAGATGAAAACAAGGCAGAAGCCGATGAAATCAAGGTAAACATACCAAAGGAATTTTGGGAAGAGAATTCTTTAGAATTGAAACTGCTTTTTTATCTGGAACCCCATAGCTTTGACTGTAGAAACTGGCGGCATGGTGATATATGGGCCTTAGTATCAAAAAATACAAGTTTTAACATTCCTCAGGAAACTATCGAAGACAGATATTTTCAAAACTACCCCGGCCTTTTTATAAAAAACGGCACCTTTAATGATTTATTAGTAGTTCTTCCGGAAAAGATAGATAGAAATTACCTGACACTGGCGGCCAACACACTAGCTTTTATTGGACATAGTATAAACAAAGTAGATAACATAACAGTGATAACAAGTTCAGATTTTGAAAATACCGATAAAAATATTATAATGATAGGAACACCTCAAGATAACGGCTCCATAAAAAACCTAAATGACAAATTACATATAAAATTTGACAAAAACTTCGATAGATTTCAAGCTAATGATAAAATATATTTTATCGATGACTATAGCAGGAATTTGTCATCAATACAATTACTTCCCTCACCCTTTAACACCAAAAAACATATGATGGTAGTTACAGGCACCGGACAAGAAAATATGATGGCAGCGGAAGTATACCTCAAAAAACTGGAATTTAACGGGCGACTTTCCGGTGACGGAGTAGTCATCGATAGCGATGGAGATATTCAAAGTGCATACTTTACAAAATCCAAAGGCATAAAGTTTGATGAAGGGCAAAATTCCCAACGCCCCCTTACAAAATGGCATGAAAACCCCCAGTTGGTTACTTATGTTATATTCTTTCTTATGATAATACTTATTAGTATATATGGAGTTATAGTAGTGATAAGGGGGAAGGAGTAAGTCAAGTCCAAAATAGTGTGTAATATCCCCAGTTATCAGCAAATTCTTGTAATAATCATAATGTGCAAACAAAATAAATTATTGAGGTGTTACAATGTCTTTAAATTCCCGGGATGTAATTACATATATCAAGGAATTCACTCTGGTGGAGGGAGAGAATATAAATCTTTTCGAGGATATCCCTTCTACAGAAGTTGAACATGTTGAAATAAATAAAATGAAAATACAGCGCTTTGTAAATGAATTTTGGACATCAAAACAAAGACAGGCATCTCCCTTGCATGAAGTATCCTACAGAGCGTGTTTTAAGCCACAGCTGCCACGGTTTTTCATAAATCTTCTAACAGAAGAAGGGGATAGAGTATATGACCCTTTTTCCGGTCGGGGGACTACTGTAGTAGAGGCAGGGATGTTAGGTAGAAAGATAATTTCCAATGACATAAACCCCCTTAGCCAAATCCTTACAATGCCCAGATTTTTTGTTCCGGATATTAAAACCGTCGCCGAAAGGCTAAACAAAATCCCATATAAAAAGGATGCCAGAGCAGAAATTGATCTATCCATGTTTTATCACCATGAAACCGAAGGGGAAATAGTATCTTTGAAAAATTACTTAATTGAAAGAAGCCTGGCAAAGAAAGAGGATCCTGTGGATTCATGGATTAGAATGGTGGCTACAAACCGGCTAACCGGTCACTCACCAGGGTTTTTTTCAGTATATACCCTACCACCCAACCAAGCAGTTACCCCTGATAGACAGATAAAAATAAACACCAACAGAAACCAAAAACCGGAATACAGAGACACCAAGAAACTTATCATCAAAAAGACTAAAAGCCTTATAAGGAAACTGAAAAAAACAGAAATAAAGAACCTATACAATGCGGGTAGAGACAGCCTTCATCTTACAAAAGATGCAAGAAATACGTCAGAAATACCCGATGAATCCATTAGCCTTACAGTAACATCACCACCGTTTTTAGATGTAGTCCAATATGATAAAGACAATTGGCTGAGGTGTTGGTTTAATAATATCGATGCCAAAAAAATCGCAAAAAACATTACCATGTCAAAGACCATAGATGAATGGTCTGCTGTAATGCAGTATGTGTTTTTGGAACTTTACCGCATAACAAAAAAAGGAGGCTGGGTTGCCTTTGAAGTGGGAGAGGTAAAGGGTGGCAAAATAAAGCTGGATGAATATGTAGTGCCCCTGGGCATAACTGCTGGATTTAGCTGTGTAGGGATTTTAGTTAATCTGCAGGAGTTTACTAAAACCTCCAATATATGGGGCGTAAAAAACAATAAATCCGGGACCAATACTAATAGAATAGTAATGTTTATTAAAGACTCTTAAACTGTTCCTTTATTGTAAAAAATATGCTAAACTATAATTACATTCAGTGGAATTATAAATTGGGCCATAGGGTTAAATAATAAAAACCGTACCATTTAACTGTTTCATTTGAATTTATAAGAGAACGATAGGGAGGGTCTTTATGGATGATATTCAGTTTAAAGAATTAGTATTACAACAATTACAGATCTTAACTGAGGGCCAAGCCAAACTAGAGGTAGGCCAAGCCAAACTTGAGGCAGGTCAAGCCAATATAAAAACCCGTCTAAACAGGTTAGAAGAAGGGCAAAAAGAAATTCGCAACGAGCTAAAATATGTCTGGGAGGATATAAAGAAAATTGACAATCGGTTATCCGCCCAAGAAGAAGAGACATATATGCTAAAGCAGATGAAATAGAGTACATAAGTTTTTACCGCATTATTGCGGTTTTTTATTTTATAAAAGACTACCATAAATGCAACTTAAATTGATCAGCGGTGTTTTGATTTATTATTTTCTATTAGTTAATCTATCGCTAACCTCTTCTTCAATTATTTTGATAATGCTAATTATCCTATTTACTGAAGTTGGATTTAATTTTGCAGTATATTCAATAAGTTCCTTTAAATCATTACGTAGAGAGTATTGCTTGTAGTAACACAAATCATTTTCATCATTATTTGGTTTTTCATTTATATTGTCTAACAAGTAATCTATAGAACAATTTAAAGCTTGTGCTAATTTCTTTAAAGTAGAATATGAAGGTTCTTTACCTTTAGTTTCATAGCCAGCTATTGTAGCTCGGTGGACACCTGTTTTATCTGCTAATTCTTCTTGTGTTAGACTTTGCTTATTTCTTAAATATTTTAACCTTTCACCGAAATTCATATCATTACCTCCGAAAATTTGAATATCTACAATAGAACAATGTTCCGTAAAAGAACAAAATACAAAAGTAGCCCTTGACAAAGTTCCTGATTGACACTGTAATATAGTTATGAGTTTCCAAATGGCACATTTTTAAAAAATATTTCCTACATAATATGTAACATAAGCTACTACAAATCTCATTTGTAAAATGATTATGCAAAAATGCCAATAGAAGGAAATATAACGATTATATAATCAATATCAGAAGACATTTTCATCAAAATCCGGAACTAAGCTGGGAAGAGTATAAAACAACTGATAAAATCCAAAAAGAACTAGAAGATATGGGAATTAAAGTCCAGCGTTTTGATAAGACTGGATTGGTGGGAGAATTAAAAGGCAACAGAGGGAGTAAGACTGTTATGTTAAGAGCTGATATAGATGCGCTTCCAATAAAAGAGAATACAGGTTTACCTTTTAAAGCAAAGGAAAATATGCACGCTTGTGGTCACGATTGTCATGCGGCTATGCTTCTGGGGGCAGCCAAAATATTATCAGAAATAAAGGATGATATAAATGGTAATGTCAAGCTTTTATTTCAAGCTGCAGAAGAAACCTGTTTTGGAGCAAAATACTATGTAGAGCAAGGTGTATTGGATGATATAGCAGCAATATTCGGAATGCACGTTTGGGGTAATGTGGATGCACCGGCTATCAATATTGAGTCAGGCCCCAGGATGGCATCTTGCGATAATTTCAGAATAACTGTTAAAGGAGAAGCAGCTCATGGATCAGCACCACATCAAGGTAAAGATGCAATAATTGCAGCAGCTTCTATTATAATGAATCTACAGACATTTGTAAGTAGAATAAATAATCCGCTTAATCCACTTGTAATAACTATTGGCACGATCCATGGCGGTAATAGATTTAACATATTATCAGATAAGGTAGTCATGGAAGGAACTACAAGGACATTTTCACCTGAGCTTAGAAAAAAAATAGAGGGGACTATGAGAAATATCATTGAACATAGTGCAGAGGCCTTATGTGAAAAAGCAGAGCTCGAGTACTTTTATTATCCGGGCCCATTAATAAATGATAAAGTCGTTACAGAGATTGCTCAAAAATCTGCAGAAAAGCTTTTTGGACGAGATATTTTTACTCCGGTGGAAAAGGTGACCGGTTCAGAAGACTTTGCCTTTTACCAAGAAAAAGTTCCTGGCGCATATGCTTTTCTAGGGTGTCTTAACAAAGATATAGGAGCGATATATCCCAATCACAGTGACAAGTTTATCGTTGATGAATCTATATTAAGGAATGGAGCAGCACTATATGCTCAGTTTGCTATTGATTTTTTAAACCAATAAAATAAATACAGATAAAATAAATACAGATGAAATAAAATACATAGTATAATCCCCGGCTGTTTATAGCCGGGGATTTATGATCATGCTGATAAATCATGAATTTTTAACCGTTTCATGTTCGTCAACAAAAATTTCTATATCATTTAATATTTCTCTTATCAATCATCTCCCTAAATCCTCTCCATGAAATGAAACCTCTATAAAATGAATGAAGAGGAAAAATTGTAATTATATATGCTATAATTGACGGTAGATAAGAATATAAAAATGTGATTTAACCTTGCTAAGATTTACTAAAAACTGCTGCTTTGCAGTTGGAAGAAGGTGTGTTATGGGAAAAATAAGAACGCCGGAACCGGCAACGCCCATTGCCAGCGTTTTTACCTCAGATGAAGGGTTGCTTGAACTTGTGCGGCAGACTCTGACTGAACGGCTGGGATCGTGTATTTACGAAAGCTTGTTGTTGCCTTTTAATCATACTGACTACTACACTGCCGAAATGGGTCATGACCTAAAGCGACGTATTTTTGCCTTCGAAGATTTGATTTGCCCAAGCAAGCTCCCGGCACTCAAGTGTTGGTCCAATTCCCTTGAGCAAGGCTGGGCTGTAAGTAGCAAGCGGCGGGTGAATATTGACGTGGGCTATATTAATCTAGGGAAGCTGGTGTTAGCCAGCACTAAGAACTACAGCCACCGTCTGTATTTAGGTGAAGGCATTTATGGTGAGGTTACGCTACGTTTCATTGGCGGTCACTTTGAACCATGGCCCTGGACCTACCCGGATTATGCCAGTCACGAGTACCGTAAGATCTGTGATGAGATTCGCAAGCTTCACCGGCAGAAACTGCGTTCTCTGTTTACACATTAAACCTAAACAAAATCACATCACCATCTTTTACCACATATTCTTTACCTTCAGAGCGCAGCAGTCCTTTTTCCCGCACGGCCTGTTGACTGCCATGAGCCATTAGAACATCGTAGTCCACAACTTCGGCTCGGATAAAGCCGCGTTCAAAGTCAGTATGAATCTTACCGGCAGCTTGGGGTGCTTTAGTGCCATTGCTAATAGTCCAGGCACGAATCTCCTTAGACTCCAGAGTAAAGAAAGTTATAAGACTCAAAAGTTTATATCCGGCTTTTATCAGCCTGTCAAGACCCGGTTCTTCCAGACCGTATTCTGCAAGCAGTTCCTTCCTTTCTTCTTCAGCCAGTTCTGCAAGCTCTGCCTCTATTTTAGCGCAGATTGCTATAACATCAGCACCCTCTTTAGCAGTATATTCTTCAACCTTTTTCACATATACATTTTCCTCGCCTGACATTAAATCATCTTCAGAGATATTTGCTGCATAAATTACAGGTTTTGATGTAAGCAAAAACATATGTTTTACGATTTCCTGCTCCTCAGGAGTAAATTCTAAAGAACGTGCCGGCAAATTTTGTTCAAGAGCCTCTTTTATTCGTTTAAGCACTGAAAGTTCAGCCAGGCAGTGCTTATCCCTAGATTTGGCCTGCTTTCTTACCCGCTCCAGACGTTTTTCCAAAGTCTCCAAGTCAGCAAATATTAGCTCAAGATTAATTATCTCTATATCCCTTATTGGGTCGACATTTCCATCTACATGAACAACATTTGGGTCATCAAAACACCTGACAACATGTGCAACTGCATCAACTTCGCGAATATGTGAAAGAAACTTATTCCCAAGCCCTTCTCCGTGACTGGCACCTTTGACAAGGCCTGCAATGTCTACAAATTCTATGGTAGTTGGAGTGATCTTTTCAGGATGTTCTATTTCCGCAAGTTTTCCCAGACGGGTATCAGGCACTGCTACTACGCCCACATTAGGTTCTATCGTACAAAAAGGGTAATTAGCACACTCAGCTCCGGCTTTTGTTATAGCATTAAAAAGAGTGCTTTTTCCCACATTTGGAAACCCTAAAATACCTATTTTCATTTTGTTCCCCCTTTAATAACCTACAAATTAATTTACCTGCAAATTCTATTATATCAATGAGTAAAATGAATGCAAACAACCTAAAACTTAAAAAAATCAAAAAGAGTGTAGATAAAGCTGCATTACAGGGCAACAAGAAGGATACAAAGAAGACTTCATATATAAAAATGTATTTTTATGGTATAATATTTTCAGTAAGCACAGCTTCTTCTTAAAAATATATAAAAAGACGCCATTATAAAGGATGGTAGCATAATTGCATTTCAGAATTTCCATGCAGTGTCCGTACTACGATAAATAAAGGAATCTTAAACAAGATCCTTCAGGCAAAGCCTCAGGATGACGACGAAGCAGGGCTTTTATAGCAATGCCACCTAAGAGATTAAAAGAAGGCGCTTGTAATGAATAAAGATACAATTGTAGAAAAGTTAAAAGAGTACACTTCATCTAAAGAAAAAATCATTTTTGCTTTCCTTTTCGAGTCTTTGGCAAGAGACAAAGCAAGAAACAAACGTCGATTTGGGCATATATCTATCTCCTACCTGTGAAGAGGATTTCTTTAGATTGAAAATGAAGTATAAAAGTGAACTGGAACCATAGTATTTTCAAAAGAAATGAGGAGATGATAATGACATCGGAAGAAATGATACAATATAAAGAACACCTAAAAAAGACCGTTGAAGTTGAAAAACAATATCTGGAGAAAAGATATAAAAAAGCTTGGGGAATCGCCAAGAAAGCAGCTGCAATCCTTCATCAAAAACATAAAGCAGAAAAAGTATGGGTATTCGGTTCTCTTGCAAATAAAGAAATGTTTAATTTATGGTCAGATATAGATATAGCTGTCAAAGGGGTTCCGCCTGAACTTTTCTATAAATCCGTGGGCGAAGTAACTTCTCTCGCATCTGATTTTAGTATAGACGTGGTAGATATTGAAGACTGCAGCTCTTCATTACGGGAGAATATTGAAAAAGGGGGTATTCTAGTATGATTAACAAATATCTAACTCTTTCAGCTAGAATAAAGCATGAAATGTCGGAGATACACTCAAGCGTTGAACGTGCTAAAGCAGCATGGGAAAAAGCTTATAGTCAATCAGATTCCTTATTATTAGATAGTGCTGCTTTAAACCTCCATGATTTTTATGGCGGTCTAGAACGACTTTTCCAATTTATAGCAGAAAATATGGATGGCACAATACCGACTGGAGTTAGTTGGCACCAAGAATTACTACGGCAGATGACCGCAGATATTCCAAAAATAAGACCAGCAGTAATAGATGTTGACTTAAGAAGTAAATTGGATGATTATAGAGCATTTCGACATATAGTCAGAAATGTATATGCCCACAATTTTCTTCCAGAGAAAATGAAACCATTAGTGGATAACTTAGATGATGTTTACAGCACAACTAAAGAAAAGCTACAGAATTTTTGCGACTTCCTTGAAAACATGTAAAAAAAGGCGATTGTGATGAATAAAGATAAAATAATAGAAAAGTTAAAGACATACACCTCATCTGAAGAAAAAATTGTTTTTGCTTTTCTCTTTAGATCCTTAGCAAAGGGCAAAGCAGGGGGAAATAACGATATTGACTTGGGGTTATGTCTATCTTCTGATTATGAAGAGGATTATTTTCACAATGACTGTAACTTTTATGCCAAAATGAAAGAAGAAATAAACATTAAATTTACAAAAGTAGAAAAAAGAAATTTAGGAAATTCCCAACTATGAACAAAGTTTTAAGAGGGCCTAAAGTTTTCTTTTGAACCTAATAGTCCATATGGGCCTGTAGTCCCGCATACTTAACCGCATTGTTGCGGTTTTTTTGTTTGCGAGGCATGTTGCCGAGCCGATGGTTTGAAAGAAAACCTATCACCTAGCTAATGGGAAGATAAGCTGTAGGCAAGGGCGTTTTCGGTGACGAAAGGGTCTGAAGGA
>JAQWCA010000062.1 GCA_028706065.1 Tepidanaerobacteraceae bacterium | reverse complement strand
ACCACTTGGCTATGCCGCCTTGAGATGCAAAATGGAGCGGAAGACGGGGTTTGAACCCGCGACCCTCGCCTTGGCAAGGCGATGCTCTACCACTGAGCTACTTCCGCACAACTGTGGTGCCTTGGGGCGGAATCGAACCACCGACACGAGGATTTTCAGTCCTCTGCTCTACCGACTGAGCTACCAAGGCTAGTATAATGGCGACCCAGATGGGACTCGAACCCACGACCTCCAACGTGACAGGCTGGCGTTCTAAACCAACTGAACTACTGGGCCGCATATTTGGTGGGCGAAACAGGGCTCGAACCTGTGACCCCGTGCTTGTAAGGCACGTGCTCTCCCAGCTGAGCTATCCGCCCAAAGACAATACTTAGTATACATTAGAATTGAATCGGTGTCAAAAATCATTAAATGTTATTATTAAACATTATTCCATGTATACACTGCGTAGCTCTTTGTTGCTTTGTTTATCAATTACCACTGTTTGAAGATTTATAAGCCTTGTGTAAGCTCTTTTATTAAATTATACAAATTTACCGACGAATTGTCAAGAACCTTACTTGCGGCGTCTCTCAAGTTCTGTCATTACTTCTTCTATTGTTATTCCGTCATATCGAAGGGCTATTAAAAGATGAAAAAGCAAATCAGCGGTCTCATATATTGTCTCGCCTTTGTTTTGACTCATAGAAGCTATTACAACTTCTGCAGCTTCTTCACCGACCTTTTTCAAAATCCTCTCTCTGCCACCGGAATAGAGTTTTGCAATATAGGAACCTTCAGGTTTTGTAGCAAATCTTGAGTCTATTACCTCAACCAGTTCGTCCAATATTTTTGTAGGATTTTCTTGAAGATTATCTTCAGAATGAGTGCAGTCATCACATACAGACTCTTGATTTTGCAGTAGACTGCGGTAAAAGCATGAATTATGCCCTGTATGGCATGCAGGACCTTTGGGATCGACTTTTAAAAGTAATGTATCTTCGTCACAATCATAAAAAATACTTTTTATCTCAAGAAAATTACCGCTGGTCTCACCTTTTTGCCAAAGTCTTTTTCTTTTGCGGCTATAAAACCATGCTTTGCCTGTTTCAATGGTCTTGTTAAGTGCTTCTTTGTTCATATAGGCGACCATTAATACTTCTTTGCTTTTGGCATCTTGTACTACAGCCGGGACAAGACCTTTTTCATCGTAATTTATATTATCCAATTCAATCATCGATTATTCCTACTCCTTCTGACATTAAGTATTCTTTAACTTGCCACACACTAAAAATGCCCCTGTGAAAAATTGATGCGGCTAAAGCCCCACTTGCCTTACCTTTTAAAAACACATCCTTGAAATGCTCCAGTTTTCCCGCCCCTCCCGAAGCGATAACTGGGATTTTGACCGCTTCTGCCACAGCTCTGGTAAGTTCTATGTTATACCCATCCTTGGTGCCGTCTGCGTCCATGCTCGTTAAAAGTATTTCTCCTGCACCTAAGTCTGAAGCTTTTTTGCACCATTCGACAGTATCAAGTCCGGTAGCAACATGTCCCCCATGTGTATAGACTTCCCAATCAACCTTGCTTTTTTTAGCATCACAAGCCAAGACGATATGCTCACTGCCAAATTGTCGGACTCCTTCCCGAATTAGTTCGGGGTTTTTTACAGCCGCCGTGCTTATAGAAACCTTATCAGCGCCAGCTGTAAGCAAATTCTCCATATCTTTCAAGGTAGATATTCCACCACCTACTGTAAAAGGGGTTTCAATGTTTTTTGCAACTTTTTTTACCATATCCAAGGTAGTCTTTCTACCTTCTACAGTCGCCGATATATCCAGAAAAACAATCTCATCGGCACCCTGCTTATCATAAAAAACCGAAAGCTCTACCGGATCACCTATATCCCGGATGTTTTCAAAATTGATACCTTTGACCACGCGGCCGTTTTTTACATCCAGGCAAACTATCAGCCGTTTTTTGTTCATAATCTGTTGCTCCCATCTTATATACTAAATCGCTCCAGAACCGCCTTTAAATCCAATGCACCGTTATATAAAGCTTTTCCGATAATAGCTCCGTCTAATCCGTTTTCTTCGTATTGAGCCAGTTGTTTTAAATCTTCCATGGAAGAAATGCCTCCAGAGGCGATTACGGAAAAATCGGCAAAGTTTAACACTTTTTCAATACCGGAGACATTGGGCCCTTTCATCATTCCATCTCTTGAAATATCCGTAAAAATAATCGTTTTCACACCGATGACTTTAAGTTTATTCAACATCTCTTCAATTAAGATACCGGAAGCTTTTGTCCAGCCGTGAATAGCAATTTCATTTTGTCTAGTATCTACACCCACCGCTACCTTATCGGTGCCGTATTTGTATATGGTATCCTTCACCAATGTTATATCTTTAACCGCAGAAGATCCGAAGATAATCCGGTCGATACCCGAATTCATGTAATTACTCACAGTGTTGGCATCCCTAATACCGCCGCCAACTTGAATATTCACATTGACAGTTTCGCAAATTTTTTTAATGACATCTATATTGCCGGAAATACCCGATTTTGCTCCATCCAAGTCTACTACATGAATCCATTTAGCTCCTTGGTTTTGCCATTGCTTTGCTGCAACTGTCGGGTCTTCCAAATAAACGGTTTCCTGTGAAAAATCCCCTTGAATAAGTCTTACACATCTTCCTCCTCTGATATCTATTGCCGGATATATATTCATTAGTTCACACCTTTCAGCAATCTTTACAATATCCCTTTAGTAGACGGCACCCCTTTTTCTCTCGGGTCAAAGGTCACTGCTTCTCTCAATGCTCGGCCGAAAGCTTTAAAAAGTGCTTCTATCATATGATGAGTATTATTCCCGCGGATGATTTCCAGATGAAGGGTAATTCGAGCACTGCTTGCAAAGGCAATAAAAAACTCCTCCACTAATTCCACGTCAAACTCCCCTACCTTATCCCTGTTGAATTCAGCTTCGAAAAATATAAATGGCCTGTCACTTAGATCCACAGAACAAAACGCCAAAGCTTCATCCATGGGAACATAAAAACTTCCGTATCGCCTTATTCCTTCTTTATTGCCAACGGCCTTAAAAAAACCCTCACCCAATACTATGCCCACATCTTCCACCAGATGATGAAAGTCCACCTTTATATCACCGGTTGCTTCAACATCCAGATTGAACAAAGCATGACGGGAAAAAAGATTTAACATATGGTTGAAGAAAAAGGCCGGTGTTTGAATATTGTTTTTACCTTCACCGTCTAAATTAATTTGAACTTTCACTTCCGTTTCTCCGGTTTTTCTGTAGGCATCAGCACCTCTTACCATGAAATAACCTCCTCTAACTCATAATTTCCCTAAGATAAGACAAAAGAATCTCGTTTTGCTCCGGAGTGCCTATACAAAACCGCAAAGTATTTTTTAATGCATCGTCACCCAGACAGCGAGTAAGTATACCCCTTTTTAAAAGTTCTTCATATACCATGTCCCGACATTTTTCCAATTCACATAAGAAAAAATTGGTTGAGCTTGGGTAAACTTTTAATCCATTAATTGTTTCCAAACCCTTTTTTAGTTGTTCCCTAGCTTTTATAAACTTACTTTGCGTATTTTTAAACCAATCCATCTCTTTTAAAATCTCCACAGCAGCAATTTGTGAAAAGAGACTTACGTTATATGGCAGTTTAACTTTATACAACTGCTTGATTATATCTTCATGACCGATGGCATAGCCCACTCTTAAACCTGCCAGGGAAAATATCTTCGAAAAGGTGCGAATTACTATTACATGGGGATAATCTGAGAGACGGTCTGTGAATGTCTTACCTCCAAATTCAAAGTAAGCCTCATCCACCGCTACGATACCATTGAAGTTATTTATCAAATCAATTACCTTTTCTTCATCAAAATAATCTCCGGTAGGATTGTTGGGGTAACATAAAAACATAAGTTGTGGTTCATCTTTCGTAAAATGTTTTTTTATCTGCTGTGTGTTCAGATCCCATATCTCCTTGCCATATTTTTGTTCGCGTACTATTGGTGTTATTATAACATTAGACCCTGCTACGGTAGCAAAGATTTCATAGCTGGAAAAGGTAGGAGCGGGAATTATAACGTCCCTGTCAGGACCGGCGAAAGCCATGATTATATCATTTATGATTTCATCACCGCCGCTGCCTACAAAGATCTGGTCGGGTTTCACTCCGGTATACCGGGAAAGGCTTTCTCTAAGTTCGTCACAACTGGGATCATAGTAGTAATTAAAATGCTCATCCTGTAACCTCTTCCATATTCGCTCTTTTATTTCAATTGGCACATCGTAAGGACTCTCATTGGCGTCAAGTTTTATATCACATGACTCTTTTGAAGGCATATAAGGTGTTAATTTTAGTATATCATCGCGTACAAAACGAATTGGTGATGTTATGGCAATCTCCTCCCTAAATATTAACATGATGTATAATTATACACCTTTTTTATAATATATAGAAACCCCTTGTGTTGGTTGGCTGCAGATTAAAGGACCCGTTTCAGTTTTTCCATCAAATCCATTATCACATCGGATTTTAGACGGAAACTTACCTGATTTGCAATGAGTCTGCTACTTATTGGGCAAATTTCTTCTAAAATTTTTAGGTGATTTTTTTTAAGGGTACTGCCGGTGGATACAATGTCTACTATAGCATCTGAAAGCCCCAGTATTGGCCCTAATTCCACAGACCCATGGAGCTTTATAATTTCCACGGGAAAACCTCGTTTTACGAAATGCTCTTCTGCAATGCGGGGGTATTTTGTGGCCACCCGATAAACGGGCGTATCGGGTGGTTGATCTTCCGGGACGGCTACCACCATGCGGCATTGTGCCAGTTTTAAATCCATCAACTCAAAAACATCTTTGTGAGCTTCTAAAAGAACATCTTTCCCTGCTACCCCAATATCTGCCACACCATATTCTACATATGTAGGCACATCAGTCGGTTTTGCCAAAATCATCCGAGTGCAGTACTTTTCAAAATCAAAAAAAAGCTTTCGGGAGTCTTCGCTTACTCCGTCGAAATCCATGTCTACTTTATGAAAAAGTTCAAGGGTTTCGGTTAAGATCCTGCCTTTTGATAGAGCAATTTTTAATAGATCCAAAGGTAATTCTCCTTCACTTAAATTATTATAAAATTTTTGAGCTAAAGCTTTGCCCCAGTATTAGTCGAAGGTACCATTTTTACTGTGTAGCCCTGTTTTCTCATCTCTTCAGCTTTATGAAAAGCCTCAATATACTTTGCCGGAGTATAATATAGGTAATGAGGTTCATAATTATCTTTCATATCCCGCTCTAGAACCGAAAGAATTACCTCTTCAGTCAATGCAAAGCCCGTAGCCGGTCGTGATCCGTTAAACTTATCCAGCAGCGTATCATAACGTCCTCCACCTCCCATAGGGAATCCCGCCTGTGGTGAATAAATTTCAAAAACTATCCCCGTGTAATAATCCATGCCTCGTGCCAGTCCAGGATCAAAAGTGAGGTGGACATTATTGAATCCCTTTAGCATTCTCCAAAGCCTTTCTAGCTCTGATATCGCTTCTCTGCATTTTTCATTAAGGGGAAACTTGATTAGCTCATCTAGAATCTTAGGCCCACCATAAAATTGGGGTAAAGCCAGAAATGTTTTTTTGGTTTTAGACTTCAAAGTGCTTGTCTCAATTAAACTCTCTAACAATACAAAATTTTTATCTTTTATTGCTTGAGCAATCTTGTCTTTTAGAGAAGGAGCATCATCAATTTCATCAAGAAGTCCTTCCAAAAATTTTATATGGCCAACATTTATTATAAAGTCTTTTATCCCTATTTCTTTTAGTATACGAGATGCCAACAGTATAATTTCTATATCGGCTTCGATTCCCGGTATGCCGATAAGTTCAGCACCGGTTTGATAAAATTCCTGATCTCTGCCCTTTCTCAATTCTCGAAATCTAAAGACATTAGCCATGTAACAGAACCTTAAAGGTGTATCATGGTCACTGTAATGGGTTGCAACCATCCGGGCAATTGATGTGGTAATATCAGGCCTAAGCGCCATTACCCCGCCCTGTCGGTCAAAAAACTTAAATACCTTTTCTGCAAAACCTGGCTTACCGCTTGCTACAAAGGTATCCAAATATTCAAAAGAAGGGGCTATAACCTCTTCATAACCCCATTTTCCCAATATATCGCCCATTATATTTTCAATCCGTCTCTTTTTGCGGACCTCAGGGGGCAGATAATCTTTAACACCTGCCGGTCTCCGAAAGTACTTGGTCATTATCGCACATCCTTTAGTATATTAAATCGTTAAAGTATTTAAAGAGATACTAACACAATAGTTTTGGATAATCAATAGGCAAAAGGCTCACTTTACAGTTTTCACCGGCAATTATGCTTATTATTCTGTTTTTACTCCAATTTTAATAAGTTTTATCTAATATTTGATTCCTATGTAGAAAGTTTACTCTGATAATAATGACGGCATCTCTTCCAAAAGCAAGACCTTTTATTCATAGTTTTTAGATTAATTTTGTAGCATAGAGATTTTATGGTATAATTCATGTACGCAAAACATAGAACACGTATATAACAAGTAAATAACTTTAATATCTTAGGTAACAGGGAAAACTCTGCAAAAGTGAGATATTATGGTAAATAACTAAAACCGTCATCCTGAGCGATAGTGAAGGATCTATTGTTAGGGCGGCTTTTGCTTTTAGGATTCTTCGTTCAGAATGACACAAACCCGGAATTTTTTGGAGGCTTCCCAGTTACAAAATAATAACGAGGATTTATGGAAATACTATTATCGGTTATAATTTATATGTGGAAAAAATGGAAGACGGAGGAAAATGTCTTATGAAATTAAACCCTTACATTTTTCGTCAGTATGATATAAGAGGCGTTGTTAATGAAGATTTAGATGAAGACTTCGCGAAAAAGCTTGGTCAGGCTTTTGGTACATATGCAGTAGAAAAAGGTGAAAACAAAGTGGTTGTCGGATGTGACAATCGAACTTCTTCACCCTCTTTAAAAAAAGCAGTTACAGAAGGTCTTTTATCTGCGGGATGTGATGTAGTAGACATAGGAACGGTCATAACTCCTATATTTTATTATGCCCGGGTACACTATGATATAAATCCTGGCATTATGGTCACCGCCAGCCATAACCCGGCACAATTCAATGGTTTTAAAGTAGCTTTCGGACCAGGTACTATATATGGGGATGAGATTCAGAATTTGAGGAGTATGATGGAGAAGGGAGATTTTTCATCAGGAAAAGGTTCTTGTTCTTATAAAAACCCTGTTGACGATTATATGGACATGATTCGCGAAAGGATACACCTTTCAAAAAGACTCAGGGTTGGTATAGACTGTGGCAACGGCACCGCATCTTTTTTTGCTGAAAAGCTTTTTCGCCGTCTTGGAGTTGATGTTTTTCCAATTTACTGCACGTCAGATCCATCCTTTCCCAATCATTTTCCTGACCCGGTTAAACCTGAAAATTTGATGGATTTAAGAGAATTGGTATTAAAGAAAAATCTAGATCTGGGTATCGGTTTTGACGGAGACGGTGACCGCATAGGCGTAGTGGATGACAAAGGCAATATCATATACGGTGATATGCTGATGGTTCTTTATTGGCGTGAAATAATGCCCAAATTCCCCAGCACTACAGCCATTGTTGAAGTAAAGTGTTCTCAAGCTCTTGTGGATGAAATAAATAAACTGGGTGGTAAGCCCATGTTTTATAAAACCGGCCATTCTTTGATTAAGGCCAAGATGCGGGAAATTGGGTCTGTATTTACCGGAGAAATGTCAGGCCATATGTTTTTTGCCGATGAATTCTACGGATTTGACGACGCTCTATATGCTGCCGCCCGGCTCTTAAGAATTTTGTCTAACTCTGATAATAAACTCTCCGAGTTGCTGGCGGATGTACCTAAATATTTTTCAACACCGGAACTTCGTGTCTCATGCCCTGATGAAGAAAAGTTTGACAAAGTCGAGACTGTAAGACGATTTTTTGAAGGTAAATACCCCATAATAGACATAGACGGTGCTCGGGTGATATTTCCAGAGGGTTGGGGGCTTGTAAGAAGCTCCAATACCGGGCCGGAACTCATCGTTCGATGTGAAGCAAAAACCGAAGAAGGTCTGGAGAAAATTAAAACGGAAATACAAGAAGCCTTATTGCCTTTAGAACTTTTTTAATATCTAAATGTCATATAACTCCATGTGAGTGGATCAGGCACCGGAAGCTGCAGATAACCGTTGGCCTGAAGCATCGCCACTAAGGATCGAAAATTTACATTTTTGTGATGAAAATGCCGGGGGAGTAAAAAGGAATTGACACAACATAACTGTTTTTCCCCCAGTAGAGCAAAGCTGCACCTGTTACAGGTAAGTTTGGATTTCTTTTTATTCATTATCATGTAATAATCCAGTGGAGTCTCGGATCTATAGCTTCCGGGACATGCCATGCTTAGCTTTAAATGGTAAAGAGTGATTCTTTCCTTTCGCTCCCTGACAAAACAGTTGTTCGCCATTTTTAAGACTTTTTCAGTTACCTGCCCTTTGGTAAAATCCAAAACGTTCCTGTCAAACCTAAAGTAATACATAAACTGCCCACTCCTCATGTTTAGCCCATCCATTGCCTAGAATATTATGTAGGCAATGGATGCTTCTACATGTATAGATTGGGCAGTTTTTTAAAAAGTATTCATTTAAAACAAAAAGCACTGGTCAGATACTGCTAAACCTGGCTTAGGTGCTTTTATCAGAAGGGAATTATAATAGAGACCTAATATTTTTCAATGAGTTTTCCGCAGCTTCATGGGGCGTAGTAAACGGTAGGCATTCAAAAGCTATGTAGCCGTCATATTTTATGTCCTTTAGGGCTTCGATAATCCTTCTGAAATTTATGTGATCATGGCCGGGATACCATCGATCGCTGTCGGCAAAATGAATATGCCCTAATGTTTTTTCTGCCTGCAGTATGCTCTTGACCATATCCTGTTCTTCGATATTCATGTGGAATGTATCAAGATGCAACTGAAGATATGCGGAATTTATTTTTTTAATAAGTTCCAAACTTTCCTCAACATTGTTAATAAAATTGGTTTCATATCGATTTATCGCTTCAGTTAGTATAATAACACTGGTTTTTTCTGCAAAGTCTAAAACCTTTTCAAAGCAATTAAAAGCGTATTCTTCATATTTCCGATGATTATCTATATCGGCGATCGACCCACGCATGGAACCGATGATCACTTTAGCATTAAGTTCTTTTGCCACACGGATATGAGCAAATATCCTCTCAACTGCTTTCTCTCTAACGGTATTATCGGGATCTGTAAAACTTAATCCGTCAATTTCATAACCCATACCGGTTCCAATGGTTGAAACAACAATGCTGCTTTCCTCACAGGTTCTTTGTATTTGTTCGACATTCAATGTGTTTGGATCATTTACATGAATTTCTAC
>JAQWCA010000061.1 GCA_028706065.1 Tepidanaerobacteraceae bacterium | reverse complement strand
TGGCGGAAAGGTTCAATGGGAAAAACATGTTGCTTCTGGCATTTGACTATGAGGTAGCTCAGGAGAACGAATCTTGCGAATTCGTGACCTTTGGAAGTGATATTCTGGATGAGGTCACGAAGCTTGCTCTATCCCGAGGACAGACCATAGAATGCTTCATACCGGTAGAGAGACTGGAACTGCCATCAAAAATTGAAGAAATGATTCAAGAAGCGGTTTATTTTGTGAAGTGCAGACCACCCGAACTGAAGAAGCATTTTATTACGGAACATTGTTACTACCGCTTTAACTTTCATTGTGCTTATCATTGTGATGAAAAACAGGAGGATATTTTACCTGTGCTTGTTGACATGAATACCGGTAGGCAGGATGATGAGGTGCAGCAACTCCTTTTTGAAGTCGAAAAAGTTGTTCCCCTTCATAAAAGACAGTATATTTTGCCCAGCATTCCTATGATAGACGACAAAGACGCTTATGCACTTGCATGTGCTGCTGCAAAACCCAAAATAACTGAGGCTATGAAAAAAATGAACAGGTCCATGGCCGTACTGCAAAATCAGGAAATGAGCAAAGTGGCAAGATTCTATCAAAATACGATCAATGATTTGGAGCGGAGGCTTTCACGTTCTCAAGACTTGAATCGAATGGAGAGGCTTAAAAAGCAAATTGATGCTGCAAAAATCGATGAGAAACGTCGAAAACTGGATGTAAAGGAGAAATTTTCAGTAGATGCTGTGGTTTCCCTGGACAGTATTGTTGTTTACCGCCTCCCAAATATCCATATAATATTGGAAATCCAACATAAGGATAAGTTTTTTGAGTTTGAAGTTATTTTCAATAATCTTTCCCGAAAGATTGAAACACCTTTGTGCCCAAAGTGCGGCCGCCCGGCGGTACAGTTAATACGGGACAAGGATATGATACACTGTGGATGCAAGTAAAATAAGTTTTTTATTTACATTCAACGCTTTGTATTATATCCAACAGTTTAACCAATATTTTTCAAAAGCTATTTTTGCTAAGTATGATGGAATTGAAGGCCTTAGAAGAGTTATAAAGGGCGCTGGTTTGGTAAAATAATGCACAGTTGAATAGCGAGCCCTATGAAACCCTGTATACATAATGCATGCACCTTTTCCGGTATATCGATATTTGGAACTCAATCCTTGTGCCAAACGGGCAATATTGCGAGCTACAACTTCCCCTTGATAGTGGGCAAAAATCCCCGCTTTGGGAGCATATGCCTCTATCACTGGAAGTTTAATAGCTGTTGCATCTCCGATGGCATAGACATTTGGCAGGTTCGTCTCCAAGGTGCTTGAGTTTACTTTTACAAATCCTCTGCTGTCAACCAAATTTGTGTTTCTTAGCACTTTTGGTGTCCAATGAGAGGCAACTCCTATAAATAAATTTCCATCTATTACCGTACCTTGATCTAATATCAATGCATTCTTCCTTACACTCAATATCTTGGCTCCTGTAATGAGCTTTATACTCCTTTCAGACAGCATTTTTCGCACACTTCGCCCTACTTTTGGCCCCGCTAGCGGCTCCGGAGATATTTCCGGAGTTACCATTGTTAGCTCTACTTTATTGCGAAGGCCACGTTGTCGAAAAAATTGATCGAGCATTAAAACCATTTCATAAGGTGCCGGTGGGCATTTAACGGGTAAGCTTGATATAAAAAATACTATCTTACCTGAATAAAAATCTTGAATACGTTGATTTATTTTAATAACATCTTCAAATTCATAAGCATTCAAAACATAATTGCTAAAACCCAGTATCGACTCTGAATGGTATTCAACACCAAGGGCAATAATAAGGTAGTCATATGTTAATACATGTTGTTTTGTAAGAACACGGTTGTTTTCAAAATCTATATCCGTTATTTCATCACAAATAAATTCGATTTTTTTTCTGTTCAATCGTTTCAATTTCCTACTAATACTTTCTGGTCTGCGTTCTCCAATCATCAGCAGGGGGAAAGCGCCGGGATAGTGATAGTCCGGTTTTCTGTCAACTACTGTCACCTGCATATCTTCTCCCATAGCCTTTTTAAGGACATTCGAAGCTACTATTCCCCCTGTCCCCCCTCCAAGAATCAATGTCTTTTGCATTCTCCCACCTCAAAATTATATTCTCCCAAGATGATAATACTTATACTTGTGAATATTTGGGGATTTGGGGACGGTTCTTTTTTATTCACGAGTCATTTGCTTGGCACAATACAATAGAAGGGGACAAATCATTCCGTTTTATCCATACTCTAATGTGAATGCCTACCTATTTAATATTATCAAATATCCAATGCTGGAAAAATAATACTCATATAATCCAATTAACTAACGGTTGAGTCAATTTTTTCAAAAATTTTTCTGCTTCACCTTTATTAATGCGGGAGATAGGAACAATTGCATTTAACATGTCACTCACTGTTATATTATTAAGCATTATGGGTTAAATCATGACTTTGTGTTATTAGAAGAAGATGTTGTGAATAATTTGGAACTGCCCATAAATATAAATATAAAAGATATCTTGAGACCATTTTTTGTAAATATTAACTTTTTTGGTTGTATATGATAAAATTGAGTAGGTGATTTTATATTTTTATACGAATAGCAGGGTTATGAAGGGGATTCATCCTTGCTGTTCAAAAAATTCGAATGAAAAGTAGGCTATGAATAATTTAGAACCGTCCCCAATTATTCATTCATTTAAAGGAGCGTTGAATATGTTTGATTATGTTGTTACTTGTTGTTCCACAGCAGATATGCCATATGAATACTTCCAAAAAAGAAATATCCCATTTGTTTGTTTTCATTACCATATGGATGGAAAAGAGTATCTTGATGATTTGGGGCAAACCATGTCTTTTGAAGAATTTTATAGTAGAATTGCGGCAGGAGCGAAGCCAACTACCTCACAGGTGAACGTGGAGCAGTTTATTCGCTTTTTTGAACCTTATTTAAAGGATAATAAAGATATCTTGCACATTTCTCTTTCCACAGGCTTGTCAGGAGCTTACAACTCGGCCTGTATCGCTAGGGAGGAACTTTTACTAAAATATCCGGATCGAAGAATCCTGATTGTAGATTCGCTTGGTGCATCATCAGGTTATGGTCTGCTCACCGCTACGGCTGCCGACATGCGGGACAACGGCGCAACACTTGAAGATGTTTACACTTGGGTAGAGGAAAACAAACTCAATGTGCACCACTGGTTTTTTTCCACCGATCTTACACATTATAAACGAGGTGGTCGTATATCAGCTGCATCGGCGGTTGTGGGAACTGTGCTCAACATATGCCCGCTGTTAAATATGAGCTATGACGGAAAACTAATTCCTCGCAAGAAGATTCGCGGCAAAAAACACGTCATCGCCGAGATTGTGAACATGATGGAATTACATGCACACAACGGTACCGAATATTCCGGTAAATGCTTTATCTCTAATTCAGCATGCTATGACGATGCACGCAAGGTGGCCGACCTAGTCGAGGAAAAGTTTCCCCATCTCAACTGCCCGGTCATGATCAACAGCGTAGGCACCGTAATCGGTGCACATACAGGACCTGGGACTGTCGCTCTTTTCTTTTTCGGTGACAAGCGCAAGGATTGATTTAAAAGCGCGGTTGCTATTATGTCCCAAGGACATAGGGGGTTTAGTAATTTTGGCTTGTAATTTCCCTTGACCCTGGGGTCTTTGCCCTTTGGGGAAGTTTAATATGGTCTAGGGTCCACTGCATTATGCTTCCTGTGGTAAGGGCATATGCTATCGTTCCCAAACCCACAGGGCCTCCCAGGAGCCAACCTATAAGAACTGCCGCACTTTCCATACAGGTTTTAATAATCCCAGGGGTTTTCCCTGTTACTTTTGCTACTCCAAGCATGAAGTTATCCCTTGGGCCTGCTCCTAGTTTACCGTTCAAATATATTCCAAATCCAATACCATTTATGAGTATACCAATAAATAAATAAAAGATTGATACTGCCAGACTTTGTGGCGGTTTTATCATATCAAGGCCTAGGTTAAAGTCAAGGAAAAGGCCAAAAAAGTACATGTTTAAAAACGTTCCTATAGTAGGTTTTATTTTTAAAACCCAGCCAATTAACAGCATTATAGCCCCTACTCCTTGAGTGATCTGACCTACGGTAAAGTTTACATAATAGGAAACACCTAGGTGGAAGACTGTCCATGGGTCTACCCCAAAACCTGATAAGATAAGGAAGACCTTACCGAAACTAACTATATAGATTCCACCGAAAAAATATAAAAGCTTGAATATGAGGGAATTATCTTTTTTCAAATTTAGCTTCTCCTTTAATATGTGTCATATGTGCCTGATATATTATAACATGTTACTGGTATAGAAACAATTATACAATGCTGATAACAACACAGTTTGATGTATTTCGTCGAAGTTTTTGTTACAAAACGAAAACGTAATCGCTTCGTAAGGCTTTGGCGACACAGGAGTATCGTCCCATTTATTCTATTCTTGTATCAAGCCTTCTGGAGGGTAGTGAATAATTTTCCTCCGTCCCTAAATATTCAGGCCTTTTATCAGCATGGTAGCGAAGCTTCCGGGGGGTAGGGTGAACTTCAGGTTTAGTTTTAAATATCCCTTATAAATATCGTCTTCTTCAAAGAATGTCACGGGGACATTTCGTTTGTCATCAAATCTTCCGGGGAAAGGCACGTTGGCGACTTCATCACCAAGACCTTCAGGGAATATTATGGCCGGGCGGAAAAATGATTTGAAGAAGGATTTACGAACTTTTGTCAGGTTGAAATCCGATGGTTTTAAGTCTCGCCGGGATAAAACTTCTCTAACAACCCGGGTTGTTTCCGGATTTCCGGGAATTTTGTATGACACTGTGGGAATCAAGAGCTCTTTAAATTTTTTAAAGGTGTTTTCTTCAAGGATTTGATAGAAATAATAATCCATTATATTCCCCTTAACTTTAAAGGGGTTTTTTATATGTTGAAGCAGTATATGTTCCAGGCTTTGGTTCCACAAAAAGCTCTGATAAGCTGAAAAATGCATGGAAAGTTGTTCTTTGGGGATGGCATTGATGGCTTTTACCAGTTGGTTTTTACTTTCTCCCTTTGTAAGAATCTTGACAATATCCCTTTCTGCCGCGGTGCGGCACAGGGGAGCGATGGCCTGCCAGTTGCCCCATTGCTCTTGTATTGCTCTTTTTCTTTGCTTCTCTTCCCTTCTGTCTCCGGAGTATATATTGGTGAAGTAGAGTTTTAAAGCCCCTTTATAGTGTTTCTTTATAATTCTCTCAGCAAAAAACTCTTCGGGATTTATTACACTGCCGAAGCGTTGGTCATCGAAGTAGTTTGGAAAACCGTACCGGTCAATTTCACCAAAACGTTTTTCAATGAATGATTTTTGTTTCATGGGTATTTTCCTAACTGTGAGTTCAAAGTAGTTTCCTTTTAATGTGGTGGAAGACATATAATCGTCGGCAAAACCTTCAAAGGTAAGATTGATATTTGACATGCGAAAGGAAAGGTCATACTGCTGAGGCACGGAGATGTATTGATAGGTAACAGCATGCCGGTCTTTTCTACCTCCATATCCTATTTCGGCCATGGGCATCTTGTTTTGCCGGGCAATGGCCAAGAGGGCATCCATGGTATTCCAGTGGCGCTTTTCCAAAAGATATATGCGGTATGCCCCATCGGCCTTGAGCTGTAAGTCAGTTAATTCTTTTACAATAAAATCTTCGGGAGTCACTTTTATTTTCAACGATATCATTCCTCTTTATTTTCTGCTCTTTTATTATAGGATTTGGATAAGCAAAAATCAATGTACTTCAATATGATCTCAGAAATATTCCAATGGAGTTTTAGAAACAAAAATTACTATGGCAATTGATTCATGGTTTTGGCTTGGGTAGGTTATTTGATTTGACCAAATCTGTTTGGGTTACCATCACCGGATATATCTTTTGGGTCAACTCGTCTGTAATTTAGGCGAAGTAAGCTCGGTTGTCTGCCGTAGGGAAATCACCGAGCTTTTTTGTTTTTTTCGATGACCGCTTATAATGAAGTCACAAAACACCCCACTTCCCAAAGGAGGTGACTGGAGTTTTCATCATGGGAAAAGGGGGCAAAAAAGAAGGAGGTGAAAAGCATGGCAACCGTTTCTACTCCAATAAACTCAAGTCTTCGCATTTTGGTGGAGACCGGTGTAGATGAAAATGACAAACCTATCTATAGGACCAGATCTTACAATAATGTAAAGACTGATGCTGCAGATGAGGATCTGATGAGTGTGGCCAACCAGTTGGCAGACATTCAAATGCATCCGGTAAATGCAATCCGCCGGGTCATTGAAAGTGAACTTACCGAAGTAGTTTAAAAGGGTATAGCCCGAAAGGGCAGCCCTAACCCGTTAAAAATATGTAAGGGGAGGTGAAAACTGTGGATAAGAATCTGGAACTTATTTTTAAAAACGTGGCCGGTAGGAATGCCAGAATTTCTATGAAAGATCCTAAGGATGATCTGACTACCGAGGAAGTTCAGACCTTGATGGACAATATTGTGGCAAAAGATGTCTTCGACTCTACCGGTGGCGCCCTGGTCGAGGTGGTAGGAGCCCGTCTCATCCAGAAAGAAATCATCCAACTTATCGGTTAAGGGAAAAGTTTTTAGCCGGGTGCTGTGGGCACCTGGCTAAATTACTATGGAAAGGAGGATTTTATGGAGGATTTGGTAGCTCAGGTGGCCAATGTGGGTTTTCCTATTGCAGTTTCCATCTATCTTCTGGTGAGGGTAGAATCTAAAATCGAGAGCCTCACTTTAAGTATCTATGAGCTGGCCAAGGTAATCGAGGGCATAAAGGATTGACGGTATAAATTTTGAAAGGAGTGATAATGTGGAAATGCGTTATCCTAGATATGTGGTGATTCATCATACAGCCGGCCACGATGTGCCGGCTCTGACAATAAACAGTTATCATGCTCAAAGGGGATTCGGAGTAAAATTGACATCACCAAGGTATCTGGTGGAGGAATATATTGCGAGAGGATTTAATAAGGTTCTGGGAGGTGTGATAGTCAGTATCGGGTATCACTATCTCATTCGGGCAGATGGCACTGTGGAGAAGGGTAGACCTGATTTTATCCGGGGAGCTCACTGCAGAGCCCAGAACATGAACTTTCGATCTATCGGTATAGCTCTCACCGGTAACTTCGACTCCATGGACAACCCTCGGGGTGAAAAAGGGTTGATGGAGCCAACCTCAGCTCAAATGACAGCTCTGAGAGAACTTGTCTTTTATTTGATGAAGATATACCAAATTCCTAAGGAACAAGTGATAAGACATGAACATGTGAAAAATGCCGCTACCAGATGTCCTGGAGATAGATTTGTCTTTAAAGTTTGATAATTATATATTTTTGTATCTTGACATCGAACATTTGTTTGGTTTATAATGGAATTGCTTTCGCCTCTTGCAAAATTTTTTGACTACTATGTCGGAGGTGTTTTAGGTGAATGTTGAAGATGTTTTTAATAATGGCCTTACTGCTCTGCTTCCGGTCTATGATGACGGCAATGTAACGAGGGTCTTTACCCATAACGGTGAACAGGCTCTGGTTAGAAAAACCTGTAAAACGGTTTTAAAAAATCTTGCCCGATTTTACGGTGTGGATCTTGCGGCAACCCGGAGTTACTATGGTAGAATTATCAATAAGAAGCAGGGAGTTCCTATCCCCATGACGGCTAATCTGTTGCTTATACCCGTCAAGGTTAGGGAAAATCCCCTAGGGGAAAATGACGGCACTTTAGGTTATTTAAATTTTCAAGAAATTAAGCAGGTCACCGATGGCGACGGTGGGCACTGTCACATCGCTTTTAAATGTAATAAGGACCTTCTTGTGCTGGTAAGCCACACAACTATGAAAGAATATATGAAAAATGCCAGGTTGGTGGAAAATCTATACTTGAGTCGGCATTTTCAGGGATTTGAAGGGGCTCATAAGCCCTCATCAGCTTTTCAGGAATCGGAGGCAAAATATATTACAGATGAAGCCTTCTTACGGGAATATTTGCTGGAACTTCTTTTAGAAATAATTCGCAAACAAAAAAATCAGGCCGCTAAATAAAGGGGCCTGGTTTTTTTGTTACTTATTTTGTAATTTTTAAAGCTACTCGATAACTACCGGGTTTTGCAGCTGCGGTAAAGGCTTCTTGTATTTGTTCTATATCATAAACGGCGTCGATCAGAGGTTTTGTATTAATCTGTCCGCTGTTTAGGAAGTCTGCTGCCATTTGGTAGGATTTGCTTGATGCACCGTAGGTACCGATGATTTCCCACAGTTTATAGTGCACTTTGTTGGGATCAAGCTCCCACGTAGGTGCAGGAAAGGAAGCGGCAAAAATCAAAAAGCGGCATCCCTTTGGGGCCACATCAAAGGCTTGCTTATACGCAGAGGTCACACCTACCGCAATTACTATTGCATCCAATCCTTTACCATCGGTAAATTCACTGATTTTTTCTTCAAAATCATTCCCGGTGGGATTGATTATATGTTTGAAGCCCAGTTCTGTAGCTGTCTTTAGTTTCTTTTCCATAGGATCGGAAATAATCACATCGGCTCCAAATAGGCGAGCTACCTGTGCATTTAAAATCCCCATAGTTCCGGCTCCGATAACCAACACTTTCTCTCCCGGCGAAACTCGTAAACGCTGGATTCCTTCCACTACCGTTGCCAGCGGCTCCAAAAAACCTGCTTCTTGTGAAGGAAGATCCTCTCTCATTTTGAACAGCACCCTCGGAACTGATACCTTATATTCGGATGCCCCTTTGGGGCCATAGTAACCTTCCGCATCTTTCAGGGCATATGATGACGTCCTGTAATTACAGAAGTTGGCATTGAAACTTTTACGGCAATCTTCACATTCACCGCATCCCATTACGCCAAATGCTACATGTTCGCCTACTTTTATATTTTTTACTTCACTGCCCACTTCAACAACGATACCTGCGTTTTCATGCCCGAAAGCCATGTTGAAGTGCTGCTGAGGCCTTAATCCCAACCACTGCTGATAGTCGGCCGTGCAAATATTACAGGTTTTATTTTGCACCAGTACCTCATTGCTTTTGATCTCAGGTATCCTGCCCTCATGAATTTCCGCTTTTTTCACATCGACCAGTACAGACATCTTCATTGTTCCGTTCAATTTGATTTCCTCCTTGTGATTCATGTATAACCCACAAATGTTAGCAAGGGAAAAGATATCGATATCTTTTCCCTTGCCATATCTACTAATTTGTCGCTTTTACAATATACCGACGATCCCCAGTACAAAAGCTATAACTATTATTCCAGCCATTGCCTGACGAACTTTGAAGCCATTTTTCTGGAAATAATAGTAGGTTCCAAATACAAAGGCAAAGGGCAAAATGCCGGGAAGTATCTTATCGAATAACGACTGTAGTGTAAATTGTTGTTCATTTAGGGTCCATTGGAGAGCAGCAGATACCTTGATGTAGTTTGCCGCCAAAACTCCCATCATTACCATGCCGAGTACGGAGGTCCCGTCGATTATTTTTTGAACCACACCGGACTCCAACATTTTAAGTGCGG
>JAQWCA010000060.1 GCA_028706065.1 Tepidanaerobacteraceae bacterium | reverse complement strand
GGGAGGTGTTTTTTGTTGGGTAGAAAGCCTATGGTAGAATATCAAGGCGTGGAATTCAAAGGAGAAACAATCGGGAATACTATTTGAAGTCAGATTTAAGCTTGATAATTAAATTTTTACTATAAACACAAACTTGAAGACTGCATAAAAAGAAAAACCACGGGGACGGTCCCCGCGGTTGACAATAGAATATAAAAACGGTAAACTACGTAACCACAGTCAACCACGGGGACGGTTCCCGCGGTTGACAAGATGAACCGTGCCAGGCACTCACTTATACACTTATTGAACATACAGACAACTTCTGTTATTATTAAATTTAATAGCAGGAGGTGTTTTTTATTGTGGCAAGGAAACCGAGGGTAGAATATAAAGGTGCTGTATATCATGTAATTCATCGAGGAAATAACAGAGAATATATTTTTGAAGATGCAGCAGATAAGAGGTACTTATTAAGCAGTATAGTCGATATAAAAGATCCTATGGGTCTTTCGTTGATGGGTTATGTCATCATGAGTAACCACTATCATTTATTAGTAAAGACAGGAAGATGCCAATGGTGCCAAGCACTTAACATTTTAACTTATTGTAACCACAAATTCCTTCCGGTAAAATATAGCCGGGAGGTGTTTTTTATGTAGAATTGAAAACTGCATAAAATACAATAGCAGTCTCCACCGCTCGATCCTTAAAATACTTTGGGCTTGCTGAATTATGTATTAGCAGAAAAGTTATTTATCTTATAATTGTGGTATAATGATAATAAGAAAAGGTTAACTTCTGGGAGATAAATATGATTAGTATAGAGAAAATAAAGAGCTTAATAAAAGATGACAGAATCAAATGGAGCAATCACATATTGACTAGGATGCAGCAAAGAGGTATAAGAGTTAAAGATATTTTATATTGCGTTTCTGGTGGAGAGATTATAGAATACTATCCTGATGATTATCCTTTCCCAAGTGGCCTCATTTTGGGTTATTCAGATGCCGGAATAGGAATTCATGTGGTTTGTGCATTGGGGCAAGACTACATATGGATGATAACTGCGTATTATCCGGACAAAAATGAGTGGTTAGACGATTTAAAGAGCAGAAGGAGGTAGCCCAATGAATTGTGCACTTTGTAGAGCCAATTTATCAAATGGCAAGGTGAATCATATTGTAGATTTAGGAGAACGGATAATTATAGTTAAAAACGTACCTGCAAATGTTTGCGATCAATGTGGTGAATATTTTGTTGATACTGAGACAGCCATGAAACTTGAAGCTATAGTAGAGGAAGCCAAAAAGAATAAAGCTGAAGTATTCATCGTGAAATATAATGAAATGGTGGCTTAGGTGCCAGGCACTTAACTTATTAACTTATCGAGGTTAATGAGTTGAAACTAAGGAGGGGGGAGAAATCCCCTCTCTTTTCTTTTCCCGGCCCCCTTATCCTTATTTTTCCCAGCCTTCCTTCTCTTTTCTTAAATCCTTTTCCTTTTTCCGTTTTGAACCTAATGTTTATTGAAGGATGAACCGTGCCAGGCACTCATTTATACACTTATTGAACATACAGACAACTTCTGTTATTATTAAATTTAATAGCAGGAGGTGTTTTTTATTGTGGCAAGGAAACCGAGGGTAGAATATAAAGGTGCTGTATATCATGTAATTCATCGAGGAAATAACAGAGAATATATTTTTGAAGATGCAGCAGATAAGAGGTACTTATTAAGCAGTATAGTCGATATAAAAGATCCTATGGGTCTTTCGTTGATGGGTTATGTCATCATGAGTAACCACTATCATTTATTAGTAAAGACAGAAAAAAGAGCACTGAGCTTTGTGATGCAAAAGCTTAACAACAATTATGCTCGCTATTATAATAAAAAAATTGGACGGAGTGGTCATGTATTTGGGGACAGGTATAAATCAACACTTATAACTGACAATAACTACCTCTTTTCAGTTTTGCGATATATACACCTCAATCCTGTTAAGGCTGAGATGACAGAAAACAGCTATGATTATAAATGGAGCAGTGATATGCATTATCGAAGAAATAACAACCGATTTGTGGATATAGACTTTGTGCTTGATATAATATCTAAAAATCGGAAACAAGCTATCAAACAATATATAGAATTAATGGGAAACGAAGAAACATTGTCAAAAATGGACTTTGTAGTTAATGAAGTAATAGAAAATAAAGATACTGACGGAAAACCGGAACCAGAAAAAATCAGAACAACAAACTTAGATGAAATATTATGGTCAACAGGAGTAGGGAAAGAGGACTTTGATTTAATTAAGAATTGTTCCAGGAAAAGAAATCTTACACCCTATAAACTTGAATATATAAAGCTTGCACAAGGGGAAGGATATACTTTAGAGCAAATTGCCAATAACATCAACAGTACTTCATCAGCTATTGCCAATCTGTTGTTAAGGAACAGTTGATAAGATAGAACTGCATAGTGCCAGGCACTTTATAGGATAACCCCCGGCGTACCTTTAGGGCGGTTAAGCTCTTGAGGGGCTGGGGGTATTTATGAATGATACCCAGTTGACTGGTGGCTAATTTCGGTTAAATGGCAAACTGGACGGCGAATGTTCCCTTTATTTATGATAAAATACTTACGGGGCGATACACCATGCCAGAGGGGAAAACTTATTTATTAAAGTGCATTGAATGCGGAGCAGATTTCCTTACAGAAGGGGAAAAGGGCTACTATAAGAGTAAGTGGCTATCTATGCCTAAACGGTGCAAACCCTGCCGGGACAAAAGAAAGTTCCGATTAGAGCAGGAAAGGGAAGAAAAGGAACTGAAGGGATTTCTATTAACCTTGCCTTTTAAACAGACAGAAATGACTGAAATCCCCTTGGCAGATCCTGATACCACTCTATTTGTCATAGGTAATGGGTTTGATATAATGCATGGCGTTCCATCAAGTTACTATAATTTCCGGGATACTATAGGGAAAAATAACATATTAAGATTTACATTGGAGACCTACATTTTAATATACAAGTCAGATTTTGTCATAATCTGATATAATACTTTTAAGGTACTAAGGTTTTGTATTGGGGGGACAAAACATGGGGAAGGTAAAACTATCGATAGATGGGCAGATAGATTATATGAAAAATAAAAGTGGCATACAGTTTAATATCATTAATGAGGAAGAAGCAAAAGACTTTTTAACAAATAATACTTACTACTTCAAGATAAAATCCTATGCAAAAAACTATGAGAAGTACATTGAAGGGGATAACACCGGCAAATACATTAATTTGGAGTTTGCATATCTCAAGGAGATGTCAACCCTAGATATGTATTTCAGAAGGGTTATAATGAAGCTGAGCCTGGATACTGAGCATTTCCTAAAGACGCAATTACTCAGGGATTTTGCATCTAACGACGAAGGAGATGGGTACAGTATTATAGATGAACTCTTTTCAACGTATGATTATATTGAGGGCAATATAACGAAAAAGGAAAGGAACTCAGCGTGCTCCGATTTGATAATAAAATATAAGGGAAACTTTGCAATTTGGAATATAGTAGAGGCCTTAAGCTTTGGAGATTTCACCAAATTATATCAGTTGTACTATAGTAAATATGAGACTAAAGGCTCAATGGAAAAATATTTATGGTCTGTACGATTTTTAAGAAATGCAGCTGCCCATAATAGTTGTTTACTTAACAGCTTAAGAATACCTTACAGCAAAAAAGTGAAACCGAATATGCGGATTATGAACTTCTTGTCTAAAATTGATGGTATTTCCAGGGAAGCAAGGAACAGCAAAATGAAAAACCCGGTAGTACACGACTTTGTTGTTACGCTGTTTGTATTTAACAATGTTACTACCAGTGAAAAGATTAAGAAAAAGACCATGGAAGAGTTAAAGGGTTTAATAGACGGTAGGTTTATAGCTAATAAGGAGTTTTTTAGAAAGAACCAACTTATCATATCCTACTATGATTTTGTTAAAAAAGTCATTGACTATTTTTACGGTTTATGTGTATAATACTATCAGGGAACAAAAACCCGTAGGGGTTTTTAGCGAGAAGGTGCCTGCACCATCTCGTATTTTTTATTTTTAAATAAGAGGTGACAGGGGACGGTTCTCTTGTCACCCTTGTTACCTTTTCTGAACCACGTGCTAAACCACGGGGACGGTTCTAGTGGTTGACAATAGAATGCAAAACGGTAAACTAAGTAATCACAAACACCTTCTGGTGAAATATAGCCGGAAGGTGTTTTTTTGTTGGGTAGAAAACCTAGGATAGAATATAGGAATTTGAATCTATCTAGAGAGAAGATAACTGAGGACATTATAAAATATTTATGTCATTGCAAAACTGTTAATTATCAGTATATAATAAATATAAATAATAAGACCAATGAGGAAAAACTGAAGATAACAAAACAGGATTATAGAGATATTTTTAAAGGTTGGCAAATTTAGATTTATGAGAGGAGAGTTCATTATGAAAATAGGCTTTATTGTGATATTAGCGGCACTAGTAGGAGTTGTTTTATTGAAGACTATTAGCTTTAAATCCAGAAAGTATATTGTTAGTTCCAAACAAGCCCTAGAAGTTGATGTCCAAAGAATTGCCAGGCATTTATCTGATGCAGTTAAATTCAAGACCGTATCTTACAGTGATAGTTCAATTATCAATTGGGATGAATTTTTGAAGCTGCATAAATACCTTGAAGAAACTTATCCCTTGGTGCATTCGAAATTAGAAATGGAAAGGGTAAATGACCACAGCCTGCTTTATCGTTGGCCGGGTTCGGAAAAGAATAAAAAACCCATACTTCTTACTTGCCATATGGACGTAGTGCCTGTAGAAGATGAAACAAAGTGGACATATCCTCCTTTTAACGGAGATGTTGCCGAAGGCTTTGTATGGGGTAGAGGCACACTTGATGTCAAAGTGCAGATGATAGCAATCTTGGAGGTTGTGGAACAACTACTCAAGAAGAATTACAAACCTAACAGAGACATATATTTAGCCTTTGGTCATGATGAAGAGGTCGGGGGGAAAAATGGAGCAATTAAGATTGCGGAACTTTTGAAAAGTCGAGGTATAAATTTTGAATTTGTCCATGATGAAGGTGGATGTGTAACCGATGGAACTATTAAAGGTGTATTATCACCTATAGCAGTTGTGGGTATTTGCGAAAAAGGTTATGCAGACATAAAGCTGTCCGTAGAAGACAAAGGAGGCCATTCCTCTATGCCTCCTAAAAGCACTGCACTAGGTAGAATAAGTAAGGCTATTTATCGATTGGAACAAAATCCGTTTCCTATGAGGATTACAAAACCGGTTAGTGATATGCTAAACTATATTGGGCCTGAAATGAAGGGAATTCAACGAATAATCATAGCAAATTTATGGCTCTTTAGCCCGATTTTCAAAAAAGTATTTTCAAGTTCAGCTACAGGTAATGCATTTTTAAGGACTACAATGGCAGCTACCATGGCTAAGGGCAGTGATGCACATAATGTTTTACCTCAAAAGGCAACTGCTGTAGTAAATACTCGAATATTGCCAGGAGAGACGGTAAAAGATGTAGTAAATCATATTCGAAGAACAATAAATGATCAGGAAATAAAGATAGACCTACTTAACAACAACGAACCTTCGAAAATATCTGATATTACTTCTGAAGCATTTAAGAATATTGAAAGAACAATATACGAAATTTTCCCCGATACTATAACTTGCCCATACCTAGTATGTGGCGGTACCGATGCCAGGAAATATGAAGGTATAAGTGACAATGTATACAGGTTTTCACCATTTCACATATCTGCCAAAGACCTTAATAAAATGCACGGTACTGATGAATGTATTTCTCTTGCTAATCTTGAAAAAGCAGTAAAGTTTTTCTTAAGTTTAATTTTAAAACAATAGGGAAAAACCACGGGGACGGTTCTCGTGGTTGACAATAAAAATCGGAAAAATAGTTCAAAGAAAAGAGACCTGACCAGATGATATAGATAATCTTCCAGAAGATAAGCTTCCATATGGGTCAGCATGTATTTATAGCAGATAAAAACTTCCCTCTGATAAGTTTGTGTCAATAAGTTCACACTGGAAGGATGAGTATGCTGTGTTAAACTTGAGGGATTTTAAAGCGAAGGCGATTGATCATTTAGGCCAATATAAAACAAAAAAGTTAAATATAACTAAAAAGGGATTATATAACCATAAAGGCAAGAGAATTTTTCATGATCATATTCTTCCTAAAAATCAAGAAGATCTCAATATTATTAAACCTTACAACCTTTATCTTAGGGTCTCGGAATATTTAAAGGATGTAAAACGTCATAGATACTTTCATCATCTAAATTCATCACAGGCAATGTGTATAAATTTTTTCTACCCCTTGATAAAAGAGGAGAAATTAGACTCTATACTTCAAGTGTTACATATTCCGGGACATATTGATTATTCAAAGGTAAAATTTGAAAAAGAATCGCATATTGAGACAGGCCGTGACAGAAAAACAAATTTTGATTTTTTTATCAGAACTAGAGAAGGAACGAATCTTTATTTTGAAATCAAATATACAGAAAATGAATTTGGCAAAGTAAATAATGATGCCGAACATATAGAGAAATTTTATAGAATCTACGAACCAGTTTTGAAAAACAGCGATGCTATTTCTGAGGATTTTAAATCAATGGAACAATTTTTTAGCAACTATCAGATTATGCGAAACCTAATTCATATTGACGATAATAGTTATGTGATATTTATATACCCGAAAGAAAACATCAGAATTAGAAAAGCTGCACTGGACGCAAAAGATAAGACATTAAAACCAGATTGGAAAAAACACTTGATTCCATATACTTGGGAAGATATTATCAAAGATATCACACAGCTGCTAAAATCCAACTCATCATTGAACAAGTATTATAAGAGGGATTTTACGGAGAAATACCTCAAAGTTTAGAACTTAACTATAAAAAAGTTAATCTTGAAAGGGAAATGAAAAACCACGTAAACCATAAACCACGGGGACCGTCCCCATGGTTTACATGGTTTATAGAATAAGTAAGGCTATTTATTGATTGGAACAAAATCCGTTTCCTATGAGGATTACAAAACCGATTAGTGATATGCTAAACTATATTGGGCCTGAAAAACCACGGGGACGGTTCTCGTGGTTGACAATAGAATATAAAAACGGTAAACTAAACAAGGGTGTTAAAAAATGCCGAGAGTTGCAAGAGCGAAAAGTAAAACAGGAATATATCATATGATACTTAGAGGAATAAATAGACAAATAATATTTGAAGATAAAGAAGACTCGATAAAATTTTTGCAAACTTTTAAAGAATACAAAGAAAAAAGTGAATATGAGATATATGCATATTGCTTAATGGGGAACCACGCACATATCCTAATTAAAGAGGGAAAAGAAGAACTAGGGACAGCAATGAGACGTATAGGTGCAAGCTATGTATATTGGTATAATTGGAAATATGAGCGTACTGGACATTTGTTTCAAGATAGATATAAAAGTGAAGCAGTAGAAGATGACAAATATTTATTAACAGTATTAAGATATATACATCAAAACCCATTAAAAGCAGGGCTAGTTAAAGATATTAAAGAATATAAATGGAGTAGTTATAATGAATATATAAATAAAAGCAAAATAATTGATAGCGATTTTATATTAGATTTATTTAATAGAGATAGGGAAAAAGCTAAAAAATTGTTTGAAGAATTTCATAAAATAGAAAATAATATTCAATGTTTAGATATAGATGAGAACAGACGAATAAAGGATAGTGAAGCAATAGAGATTATAAAAGAAATATGTAATATTGCTCATTGTACAGATATCCAAGGATTCCATAAAGATGTAAGAAATAAATACATAAAAATAATTAAAGAAAAAGGGCTTTCAACAAGGCAAATAGCTAGGCTTACAGGAATAAGCAGGCATATAATTTTAAAAGCTTAGGTTTTTATGGAAACCACGGGGACGGTTCTTGCGGTTGACAATAGAATATAAAAACGGTAGACTAAGCAAGGGTGTTAAAAATGCCAAGAGCTGTAAGAGCGAAAAGTAAAACGGGAATATATCATATGATACTTAGCCGCAGGATAAAATTTGAAAGAAAAAATGCCAACTTTTACTTGACACTAACTTTATCATTAACTAAATTGAAAACAATAATCATTTATGATATTATTTTATGAGGTAATCGGATAAGCAGGGTGTGGTTACCACCTTACTTCTTAAAGGAAGGAGGTGGTGCGATATGGGTACATATGAGGTTGTGACTCTTGTTTTTTCCTCATCAATGCTCACTATATCGCTAATCTCCTTAATTATTGCTTTAGTTAAAGCGATAACCAAAGGAAAAAAATAATAATCACCCTGCCTGCCCGTAGGGTGATTATTATTAAATAACACTTTACGTGGTAACCGCACTTTTGCGGTTCCGATTACCTTTAAATATATTATAACACAAAACGATATAAAGTAAACATTCAAGGATAAGAATGAATGGTGTCAAGTAAGAGTTGGGATATTTCAGTTTGCCTGATTTATTTTTTTATAACCACCTAACCAAGGGGACGGTTCTAGTGGTTGACAAATAGAATACCCAACCACGGGGACGGTCCTCATGGTTACCGGAGCACACTATTTTTATAAAAATGGTTATTGAAAACCGGGAATAAAGCTAAATAACTGTGTAAACATATAATGTTTAGTGTATAATAAATGTAAATAGGTGAGAAGAGGTGTGCTGTGAAATGTAATATGACAACTACAGTTACTGGCTTGAGATGGCGGAATATGATTATCAAACCGCTATCGCAATGCTTGATGCTAAAAGGTATTTATATGTAGGATTCATGTTACATCATACTATTGAAAAGGCATTTAAAGGATACTATGTTTTACTAAAATCTGAAGCACCTCCATTCACACACAGCTTGGTAAAACTATCACAAAAAGGTAACTTCTATGATGATATACCGGAACAATTAAAAGACGTAATGGATATTTTGGAACCGTTAAATATTGAGGCTAGATACCCAAGCCATAAAGCAAGATTGCTTAGTGAGCCTGATGAAGAATTTTGCAAAAGACTATTAGAGAACACGAAGGTGTTATATGAATGGTTAAAGGAGAAATTGCCGAAAAAATCAAAAGGTTTATAAAATCTATAATCTCTGAATATAACCCTCTATATGGGTCCTATGCCAAAGGAACTAATGATGAAAATAGTGATATTGATATTGCCGTCATTGTTGATGAAGTAGAAGGAAGCTTTTTAGAACAAGAGGCCCGACTTTATAAGATTAGAAGAAATATTGATATTAATATTGAACCAATATTAATAGAACAAAACACGACAAAAGCGGGTTTTTTGAACATATATCAAGTTATTGGCAAGTATTATTCACTAGGTAGAGCCCAGAGACTTCTAAGTGGTGCCAGGCAGTGCGCCAAGTAAGGGCGTATCATATAGTGGGTGGGAATTCCACTGAGAAAGGTCTAGCAGTCTAGCAAATCACTTATAATAATTCTATCAGTGAAACGACAGTATATAAAATAAAGGATAACCACGGGGACGGTTCTAGTGGTTGACAATAGAATACAAAACGGTAAACTAAGTAATCACA
>JAQWCA010000059.1 GCA_028706065.1 Tepidanaerobacteraceae bacterium | reverse complement strand
CCTATGGAATTGTTAACAATAAACAAGGTAAAGCCCCAACTTTTAGATTTTAGTTTTAATGAACCAATTGTTCTTATTAATGAGTTGAAAAGAATTGTTAAGGATTTAAAACAAAAAAACCCTAATTTGAATAATTATCGTTTAATGGATGTTGGTTTTACTTCAAATAGTAACAAAAATATTTCGCAAATGAAATTATATTTTATTAAAAGAAGCGGCTAAAAAAAGCTGCTTTTTTTTAGCTAAATATGTCATGACAGGAAGGAATTTAATATAAACTGTTGAATAGTAGTATATATCGACATGTCAAAAGGTGGGTTAATATTGGCGATTATGAAAAATATTGAGGATTTTTTATTGGAAGGGAAATATATAACTGAAACCCAACTTAAAAAAGCAAAAGAAATTCAAACAATGAATAATATGCGACTAGATAAAGTCCTAGTAGAAGAAGGTTTTATTTCTGATAAAGAAATGATTGAAATACTGGCACTTAATATGGGTTTACCCAGTGTGAATCTAAATAGTTTTTATATAGATCTTGAAGTAGTTCAATTAGTGCCGGAATATTTGGCAAGAAAACATCTGGCTTTACCGATAAAAATAGATGGTAATTCTTTGATAGTAGCTCTTAGTGATCCTCTTAATATTTTTGCTATTGACGACCTTAGAATTGCGACAGAATATGATATACAAGTTGTTATTGCTACAAAAACAGAAATAGAAAAAGCTATCGAAATCTATTATAAACAAAATGCAAATATTGTAGTGAATGAAATCGAAATTATAGATGATGAACTAGGAGATGTTGAGAAGGCTCCCGTTGTAAGATTGGTAAACACTTTGATATATCAAGCAGTCAAAAAAAATGCCAGTGATATACATATAGAACCTCAAGATAATAATGTACGCGTTAGGTATAGGTTAGATGGGCAGCTTTCGCAAATAATGCTTTTGTCCAAGGCTTCTCTTCAACCGGCTATTGCACGAATTAAAATTTTGGCTGGTCTTGATATCGCAAAAAAAAGGGCATCTCAAGATGGCAGCTTCAAGCTCACCATAGAAAATCACATAATTGATATTAGGGTATCAACTATTCCAACAATTAATGGCGAAAAAGTTATGCTAAGGGTATTAAATCGAGATAATTTTCTGCTAAATATAGATCAGTTGGGATTTAATACAAAACAAAGGGAAAATATCTATAAAATGCTCGGTCTACCTTATGGTATGATATTGGTTTGCGGTCCTACTGGGAGTGGGAAAACCACAACACTTTATTCAATGTTAAATGCTATTAATAGGCCAAATAAAAATATTATGACCCTTGAGGATCCAATAGAATATGCATTACCAGGTATAAATCAGGTGCAAATAAATCCAAAAAGTGGTATAACTTTTGCTAATGGTCTACGGGCTATCTTGAGACAAGATCCCGATATCATCATGGTAGGTGAAATAAGAGACAAGGAGACAGCTGATATAGCTATCAGGGCAGCACTTACCGGCCATTTAGTTTTTTCAACTTTACACACCAGTAATACATCAGGAGCAATAGAACGGTTACTTGATATGGGTGTAGAGTCCTATCTTTTAGCTTCATGCCTTACCGGAATTATTGCACAAAGATTAGTTCGAAAAATTTGTCCTGACTGTAAAGAAAAATATTTTGCATCTCACATGCAAAAAGATTATATGGATTGTGCTAATCGTGAAATAACTCTTTTTAAAGGCAAAGGTTGCCAGATGTGTAATTTTACTGGTTATAGCGGTCGTACAGTAATAGGTGAAGTAGTAAATATTCACTCAGAAATCCGAAAGTCAATTTCAAAGAAGCTGAATTCACAAGAAATAGATAAGGCCTCCCGCAATCTTGGATATGAAGATATTAAGGATAATGGTATTAGATTAGCAAAAAATGGGATCACTACACTGGAAGAAGTTATGCGTATAGTTTTTTAAGAAATAAATCAAGGATTGATTAGCATGACGCTTTTTTATTATAAAGGCAAAAACTCTTTGTGTGAAGAAATTAGCGGTACTTTTAGAGCCGAAAACAAGGCATCAGTTGCAAAAATGATAAAGAATCAAGGCTATATTCCTATAAAAATAAAAAAAGTTAAAATAAATAGCTTAGCATACATGCTAACTGTTATTATTAACAAGATTAATCCAATTAATATAGCAGTGTTTTGCGAGCAACTTGCCGTAATGCTAGATGCTGGGATCGATATTTTGGAGAGTCTTAGCGCGATAGAAAAACAAACAGAAAACGGGAAATTTCGCAATACTATAGTCAACCTAATTCATGATATAAGGTGTGGGCAAACATTAGCTGAAGCTTGTAAAAATTATCCACTGATTTTTTCAGAAATAATGATTCATATGATTGAAGCTGGTGAGCTTTCAGGTGAATTAAGTCATGTTTTAAAAATCCTATCAGAATATCATAGGGATATGGTAAAACAGCGTGAAAAAATAAAAAATATATTAACTTATCCATCTATATTAGGTTTAGTCTCTGTTCTTGTAGTGTCTTTTTTAACAACACATGTTCTACCAGTTTATGTAAATATATTTTCTTCAGCCGGAGCTGAATTACCCAAGATTACTCAACTGCTTTTGTACATCAGTTCAAATGCATTCAAGTTATTTGCGATAATCTTTATTTTAATAATTATATCAATAACTGCAATGGCAACAATCTTAACATCAAGAGAGGCAATGTATCGAATTGATATGATAAAACTTTCCATTCCGTTTATAGGTAAGTTGGTGAAAAAAGCTTCTTTAGCAAAGGTAACACGGATATTATGTATATTAATTTCTAGCGGAATACCGCTTTTGAAAGCCTTGGAAGTTACAAGTAATACTGTAAAAAACTCAGTGATTAAAAAGCAACTTCTGAAAATTCATATGGGTTTAAAGCGAGGCAGAAATATTTCAGAGGTGATGAGTGAAAAAGATTTCCCTCCTATGTTTGTAAAAATAATTGCTACAGGGGAAGAATCAGGTGTTTTGGAGGAAATGCTTAGCAAAGCGGCATCATTTTATGAATATGAAGTAGGGATTTTTCAAGAAAGATTAGTTACCCTTATTGAACCGATGATTATTATATTACTAACCCTTGTAATTGCATTTATAGCTATTTCAACAGTAATGCCGATGTTTGAAATATATAACATATATTAGTAGGGGTGAAACTATGTTTATAACTAACAAAATAAAATACATAAATTTTATCTATATTAGAGAATGCACTAGACCAAAAGCGTTTAAAAGTCTAAAAATCGGTCCTGTGTGTCGAAGAATGAGAAAGTAAAGATGTATATATCAAGAGCACTTCATGATAAAGGTTATACTTTAATTGAGGTTATGATAGTTATATCGCTAATGGGATTATTGTCTACTTTCGCAGTACCAAACTTTAAAAAAACCTTAGATAATTATAAATTGGAAGTAGCTGTACATGAACTTGCTCAAAATATACGTCTGGCTCAGCAAAAGTCAATTTCAGAAGGCGAATCATATAAAATATTGCTTGGTGCAAGCGATTATCAAATACTGTTGGGTCGACGGGGTAAATTGATTAAATTACCTCCCGGAGTATTTATTGATTGGACAACTTATACCGAGGTTAATAGAACTCTTAGTTTTAAACCCACCGGTGCTCCGAATCGAGGAGGTACGATTGCTATTATGAACGATAACGATAGCCTATATGTGATAGTTTCAATAGCAACCGGAAGAGTGAGGGTGGGGAAAACCCCTCCATAAAGGAGTGACACTGTTGCGTAGTGAAGGTTATACCCTGATTGAAATAATTGTAGCCGTAACTATATTGACCATAATTGTTGCACCTGTGGGAACTCTTTTATCCCAAAGCATGTATTCCAATATCAAGAGTAAAGAAATCATAGTCGCCACTGCTTTAGCCCAAGATAAAATTGAAGAGCTGAAAGCACTCCCTTTTTATGAAGTTTTGGACAAGTATGGGCAACAACATGATTACACCATAGAATCCAACAGCTTTTCGTTTTTACGAAGTGTGCAAGCACAAAAAGAAAGTGCAAACTTATTGAAAATTACTGTTAAGGTTAAAGGCGACAATGGAGTGATAAATATTGTTACATATCGTGGAAAATACTAAGACTCAAAAAGGGTTCACACTTATTGAATTAATTCTCTCTATAGGGTTATTAAGTTTGATTTTAACAACTACTTTCACACTCTATAGTGCTGAAAAAAAAACTTATGAAAGAGAAAATCAAAGATTGTTTGTACAGCAAAACACCAGACAAGCACTTTTATGGCTTTCTACCTCTATCAAACAGGCAAAAAATGTTCAGGTTAAATCTGAAAGAAGAATAGAAACAATTACTAGTTATGGGGATGTAATATCCTATTACTTTGAAAAGGGGGTGCTTTATAGGAATAAAAATAATGTTTCAAATCCTATAGCTCAAATAAGTTTTTTAAGATTTTCTCAACCTAAAAACAAAGGCTTTGTAGAAATAATTATATCAACAGAGGCAAATGACAGTGATATGGAAATTAGAACAAAAGCAACACCTTTCGGTTATTGGATAAATTAAAAAAGGGGTATAAAAAGTGAAACAAAATCAATTGAAATTAAAGAATTACATGGAAGACATTGTAGTTTTATTAATTGAAGAAGTCATAAAAGATAAAGATATATGTAAGTGTGAACAATGTCGTTTGGATATAGCAGCTATTGCTTTAAACAAATTACCTCCAAAGTATATAGTAACAGGTCAAGGCGAGGCTTATGCCAAGACAGATCTTCTATGCAGGCAATTTCGCACTGATGTTTTAATACAGTTACTCGATGCTATTGATATTGTTTCGAAAAATCCCCATCACAATACTTTTTGAGGTGCAAAAATTGTTATTGGAATCATCTTGTGTAGGAATAGATTTAGGGACAGAGAGTATTAAAGCTGCTTACTTGGTAAAAAGGAATAATAGAATTAAAACATTAGATTTATACCAAATGGAAAACCCTGTAGGAAATACTGTTTTTAATACTCCAAAAGAGCAGGAAATTATAAAAAAATGCTTTATGAAAATTAATAATATCTTTCCTTGTAAAGATGTAGTAATCGGAGTTCCAAGTAAGCATGCAGTCTTTAGACATGTGCAATTTCCTTTATTGAGTAAAAAAGAATTGAGAGAGGCTATCTTTTGGGAAACACAAGAATTTTCCACCATATTTAATAGCGAATTTATAAGTGACTATGAATTATTAGATAAACAAAAAGATATCTATAACGTTTTGCTTGTCGGTGTAACAAAAGATATAATAACAAATTATATTAAAATTGCTCATGATGTAAATTTCCATTTAAGGGCTTTAGATGTGTATCCTCTTGCTAATGCACGGGTTTTGAGAACTCAAAAAGCATCTAAGGTAATAGCAATTGTTGATTTGCAATCCTCCTACAGTGAAATAACCGTGGTGGCTAATGGTAAGATAGTTTTCAATAGAAATCTTGATTTTCGTTTTACAACCACTGTAAAAAATGAGATGTATGATATCATTACAACATATAGTAATTCGTCAGATTTTATCAGAAATGAAGTTAGAACCTTGCCTCAACATTTTCAAAATCTTCTACTTGAAATTTCCAGATCAATTAATTTCTATTCATTACATAGTAAGGGTTGTCAAGTAGATGAGTTATTATTAATAGGAAAGGGTATAGAATTACAAAACTGTAAGGATATTATCAAAAATTTTCTTGGTATTAAAGTCAATACAACAAAAGAATTTAAATTTGAGTTTATGAACAAGAATATTGAACTGAACCACAAAATAATTGACTATTTTAGTGCTCTTGGTTTTGCTTTAAGGGGAAGGGGCTAGAAAAATGCACAAACTAAACCTTATTCCCAAGGAAGTTTTGATAAATCAATCAAAAAAGAAACGTCGTTTATGCTGTGTTATTATCATGGGTATTATAGTTATTTTATTAATATATTTTATATTGTTTATTGGCAATATGAAGACTTCTTTTAAAAGAGAAATCGAAAACGTTTCTCAAGATATTGCTGATTTGAAATGGAAAATGAAAAGTCAAGATAATTATGAACTAATATTACAGGATTTCAAAAAGAGAAATAATATCTATAAAAATATAACAAAAAATAAAATCAATTACTCGCAAATTCTAAAACAGATAATGGACTTAAAACCGGAAAATATAACTATATTCTCCCTAGAAGTAAATGCCCCAAATTATTTGGTAATAGAAGGCCATGCTCCAGATAATAGACACGTAGCCAGGATCATTGAAAAAATAGGAATAATTGAAGATATTGCAGATGTGTCACTGGGTTTTATATGTTATTTAGATGCTAAAAACGAAATCGTTTCAGGCTATCATTTTGAAATTATAGCAAAGTTAACAAAGGATTGATAGATAAAATGAGATCTAATTTTTTTATTGTAAATAGGCCTCTTTCCAAAAGAGAAAAAATTCTTCTTCTTTTTTTTATCATTTGTATTATATTATGGGGATTTTATTTTATACTCAATCCTAAATTAATTGAATTGCTTGATTTAAAAAAACAGCTACATAGAATTAAAAGTGAAAAATTGGTATATACACAGCTTTATGATAATCCAAAAGATTATAAGGGAGTACTAGAAGAATACGATGATATTGTTAAAAAGATACCAAAAAACAAAGGTTTACCGGAATTTATAATAAGCATAGAAGATTGGGCTATCGAAGAGAATTTATCTATTATTTCCATTTACCCCAAAAACTATATTGAAGATGATGTTAACACAATTATCTTCGAAATAACATTAAGTGGGGATTTTATTTCACTTTTAGATTTCTTAAGTAAATTAGAAAATCACTCAAGAAGTTTACATGCAAATAGAATTAAATTTAAAGCCTTATCTGATTTAACAAGTGATTCGTCATTATCTCGGGAACATTGGGAATTATTGATAGAGCTAAAACTCTACTATTTAGCATGAAACAATGATGTTTGATTATGGCTATCACTTTTTACTTTATTACATGAAAACCCTATTCAAAAAAAAGGAAATATGATAATATAAGATGGAAGTTTGAGGGGTTGCCTTTGTATAGAATAATTATAAACCTGTGAGGAAATACTCACAATAGTATGTTTAAAACTGCATTGTTTTTTACTTTGTTTGAGTTTTGGTGCTGTTAGGGGGGATTGCTTGAATAAGTCTCGTTTAAAAAATTTGATGGGTGTATTATCAAAAAAAAATATCGATGGATTAATTATAAGCAAACCAGAAAACCAGTATTATATTAGTGGTTTTAGCGGTGAAGGTTTAACAATAGTAACTGACTATCAGAATTACATTATTACAGATTCCAGATATACAGAGCAAGCAAAAAATGAAGCTTTAGATTTTGAAATCATCGAAACAACAATTGGCACTTCACCTTTTTTAATTGGTTTTCAAATTATTAAACAGTTCAATTTAGAAAATATTGGTTTTGAAAACAACTTTATAACTGTTAAAAAATATGATGAACTGAAAGAGAATTTTAAGAAAATAAATCTTGTTAAAACCGATAGAATAATCGAAGGACTGCGGGTAAAAAAGGACTCGAAGGAAATCGATTATATTAAATCAGCTCAAGAAATAACGGATAAAGCGTTTACGCATATTTTAGAATTTATTAAACCAGGTGTAAATGAGCTTGAACTTGCAGCAGAACTAGAATTTTTTATGAAAAAAAACGGTTCCGTAGCTACAGCCTTTGAGACAATATTTGTTTCTGGTTCAAGAACTTCATTTCCTCATGGTGTCCCATCAAAACGTACGTTACAACTTGGTGATTTGGTAACAATTGACTTTGGGGCTCGATTTTCATCTTATTGTTCTGATATGACTAGAACTGTAGTCATTGGAAAACCTTCAGACAAGCAGCTATCTATTTATAATACGGTCTTACAAGCTCAGACTAAGGCTATAGAGTATATAAAACCCGGTAGAAATTGCAAAGATGTAGATGGTGTAGCCCGTAAGCTCATTCAAGAACATGGATTTGGTAAGTATTTCGGTCATGGGCTTGGCCATGGTGTTGGTTTAGAAATTCATGAAGAACCGAGATTGTCCCCTAAAAGTAAAGATGTACTTTTACCGGGAATGGTAGTAACGGTAGAACCTGGGATTTACATAGAGAATTTTGGCGGTGTAAGAATTGAAGACATGATTGTTGTAACTGAAAATGGATATAAAAATTTAACAAATAGTGAAAAACAATTAATTTGTGTATAGCGAGATGTATATAAACGGAGGTGCTTTTATTGGTTTCAACTAATGACTTAAGAACAGGCGTAACTGTGGAAATTGATGGCGATGTTTATATGGTAGTAGACTTTCAACATGTAAAACCAGGAAAAGGTGCTGCTTTTGTTAGAACAAAAATAAAAAACATAAAAACAGGGCAGGTATTTGAAAGAACTTTTAGAGCAGGAGAAAAGCTCAACAGGGCTATAATAGAGAGAAAAACTATGCAATACTTATATTCCGAAAGTGACATTTTTTATTTTATGGATACCCAAACTTATGAGCAAATTCCTATCAATAAAGATCAAATCGGAGATTCAATAATGTATTTAAAGGAAAATATGGAAGTAATGGTTATGTTTTATGAGAGTATTTCTATAGGTATAGAATTGCCAACATTTGTTGAACTAAAAATAACTCATACTGAACCCGGCTTCAAAGGGGACACAGCTACAGGTGGGTCAAAACCTGCAACTTTGGAAACCGGTGCGATAGTTCAAGTACCGCTTTTTGTAAATATTGATGATGTTGTAAGGGTTGATACCAGAACCGGCGAGTATTTAAGTAGAGTATAACATTAAAAGGAGGTTTTAAAGTATGAATGATATCAGATTAAAAGTGTCTTATGTGAAAGGCCTTGCAGATGGTTTAGAAATTGGAGATGAAAAAGTAAAAAAACTAATGTCCGAGATGATAAATGTCTTGGATGAAATGGCCGAAAGAATTAAAGACTTAGAGATTAGCATGGGAGATACTCAAGAATATGTTGAAAGCATTGATGAGGATTTAGGAGAATTGGAAGAGGAATTCTACGATGATGACAATTATGATTATGATGACGACGACGAATATGATTTTAATTATGACGACGATGATGATGAATTTGATATTGACTATGATGATGACGAGTTTGATTTAAATGATGAAGATTTTGTAGAAGTCAACTGCCCCAATTGTCATGAAACGGTTTATATCGATCAAGACTTTATCGATGAGAAGGGCAAAAGTGAATGCCCAAATTGTAAAGCGGTAATAAAATTTGATGAAATTGAAATAAATGAAGAATAAGAGTAGGATTTTTAAAAAAGAGGGTTTTCCCTCTTTTTTTTTTGTCTATGTCATAATATGCGAAGGGTATAAATATAAATTTATAAAAAGGAGGACAAGGCAATGAGAAATATTTTAGAGTCTGAGATATTTCCATTATTACCTATTCATATAGCAGAGTTACTTAAAAACATCTCCACAAGTTACCTTTTGTATCTGGAAGAAATTCGTTTGCGGCTGATGAGACCTTTAATGTTAGTGATAGAAAATAAAGATTATATGATTGCTCATGATGGAAGCATAACTAAAGAACATAACAGAGCTTATATTGTAACTAAAGACGATATTAGTAAAACTTTTCAGTTTGTAAGTCAGTGTTCAGTTT
>JAQWCA010000058.1 GCA_028706065.1 Tepidanaerobacteraceae bacterium | reverse complement strand
GTGTGCTCTTCCGATCTCACGGTATAAAAGTACCATCGTTTAAAATTAAGCTCAGCCCATATCCTTCTGCCATTGTTTCAAGTTTTTTCGCATCACCATTCTTGTTTTGCTGCCGAAGGGTTTCAACAATTGTTTGAAGCTTTGATACTAACACTCTATGATGCCAGTTTTCAAAAATATGGTGAGCCGAAAACATAGCCTTTCCATAATGACCTAAAATAGAGTTAACAAATTTTCGCCCTACTTCCTTGCGCTCTCGAGTATATGTTTTCCAAAGACCTGAAAAATGTTCCGCTTCTACTATGCTTTTGGCTATCCGAGTAAAGTACCGCAGATTTGGATAGCTCCCTCCCATTCCTTTACCTAGATTCATCACAGGAATACGTGCCGTTAAACGATTTAAATCCGAAATTTCACGGAGTTCACCGGTGCTATGAAAATTATTTCGATTCACTACCATGGGCCGAAGCTCAACTTCTTCGAAACTGTCCGGTCTTAAATTGTCCCTCAGCCAGTAGAAAATTCTATCAAAATAATCTTTATCCTCAGTAAATGAAGCTAAGGTGAGAATTTCTCGTTCGTCCATACTATCAAGAAGTTCCCTTAAGCTTTTAAACCCCATTCTCAATATCAGATTTCCCGGAGGATATTCATACAATATTTTCCTGAGAATTTCCCATTTTACTGCCCAGACCTTATTATGAGGGATGATACGAAATATGTTTTCTACCGCATTTATGGTGCCTACCACCGTATATAAATCACCGGGGCATAAACCGTCAATAGTGGTTTCAAGATCATCTATGAATTCGCTTAAGCATTGGCCAATCTCTTGTGATGGAGCACTGCTATCTATGTTCAATGTCTTTAAAAAAGACTTAAAAGCACTATTATATCTCTTTTGAAGCCTTCTAAAAACCTGCCCGGTTTTAATTTCACGATTACCCATTCCTCTTAACTTTTTTGGAAGTACAATCGGAACTCCTGGAATAAATTCCAGATAATCCAAAGGAGTTAGCACAGGACTTGTTTCATCGACCTTTTCACGCCATTTTTTTATTAGACTGGGTTTATGTTTCATAAATGCCCTTACAGTATTTTTGAAAATTGCTTCACTCTGAGCAAAGATTACAGTATCAACATCTATATCTTCATTTTTAAAACATTTTCGCAGATCTTGTATTTCTTTTATAAAAGATGCAGTCATCCCATCATATATAGCTATAAAGAGTTCAAGCAGATCTTCTTTTAAGATGTCTTGGTTAAAACTGTAAGCTAGGATAAACTCATAAACAACTTGTGACCAGATTTCCATTAAATATGTCATGGACTTCTCATGTTTTAACATAAGCTCTATATGGCTTAACGTTCTTCTATTAAGAATTTTTTGCAATAGATTGTTATAATGCCAAATTCCTTCGGTAAATGAGTTAAAAAGCTCCGTATAATTACAAACAACCTCCAATGGCATATCTTTATATTCACTACCAAAGACATCCGGAGTTTTTATGACTTTGATATCTTCCAACCATAAATCCTCATCCCTTCCGATGCACTCAAATAAAACCCTTAACATTTCCTTTATAACAATATATTTTTTACCAAAAGATACAGGTGACATTTTTGCACCAAGGTCTATCTCACATATCTTTTTTTTCCATTTCAGAGCGGTAGTAATAATCCAGGTATTAATACCATAACCTCCTAGAGGTTTCCGGCATTGATCAAACTCCGAACAAAATTCTTCTACCAAATCGTGTGTAATCGCAAAAACACCACTTAAAGGATCATTAAACTTCGTTTGATAGAGAGTTGAAATTATGGGTGATACCAAAATATTGCCAATGATGTCTTCAAAAGGATGCCGTCGAAAACAGGCTATAGCCATATCGTAATCTCCGAAAATTGGACTTGCCATTCGGTCTACCCAACTAGGTTTGATCCCCTGATCCTCCTGACTTTTAAGATCCGCTTCCAGTAGTATCACATCAGATTCAAAAAAACGCGCAAGTTCCAGAATTGCTCTGATACTATACCCACGCCCATTGACACCAAGCGGCATCAAAAACCCTACAACTTCACTGCCAAAATGTTCCCTTATACTTTCTAAGGCTTCTTCTCCCGCCGGATCTCCAACACAGACAATCAGCTTCCGGTTTGCTTTTAAACTGCTTTTTGCAACTGATATAACATTTTTTAGGGTTTCCTTTTCGTTATAAAAAGGAATACCTATAATTACATCAATATCTCTTATGTCTTTAAGCTTTTCTGTTATCTGATCCATTGTTTGTTTAAAAATCATTGTTAAATGTTCGGATTTGTTCGATGACAATCAAGCCCCTCCTCATACCGCAGGAATCAATGTGTTTTGTTTTTTTTCTATTACATTGTGTAAAATTTGATGTGCCATTAAAAAGGAGATAACGGCTTCCGCACCTTGATTGAGATTTACCCCATGGGGGACCAAGGCATCGTAACATCCTTGAGTTTTTTCATTGTACAAAGGCAGATTGTTGATGTTCTTTCCCCAGTACCAATTATAAGCTATTTGAGCCATTGTTATATACTCTTTTTCGTTCGTAACCACAAATGCCTGTAGACATGCAAGAACTATCGAGGCAGCATCTACCGGTTGCTGATCATAAGGTGGTATCTGACTTTTTCTTGACCACCATCCCTGGTTACCTACGATATAAAGATATCCTTTTTTTAATAGAGAGTCAGTAAGAAAATCTAATGTGTTCTTAGCTACTCTTAATATCTTAGTATCATTGTCTATCATATAAAAACCAAACAATGCATGGGGTAGCAAAGCATTACAATAAGTTAATTTATCCTCAAACCAATGCCATCCTCCACTACAATTTAAGTCATATAGCTTTATAAGCTTATTTGCCAGATATTTTGCTTGGGGAACTAAGTTTGTTCTTCCAGAGATTTCTATAATATTCACCATCCCCAACAGAACGTAAGCCATAGCCCGGGGCGAACTGACATTTATAGCTCGGGGGAGTACTTTTCTAAGCATCTCTTGAGCTGCACCTCGGACTTCAGCTATATTGCACCCCGCAGCAAAACTTGCTGCAAGCACGCCTCGACCGATACTGTCTTCGGAATTAATCACAGTATAGTATTTATCATGAACCTTCAAGTTTTGCCATGTTCCATCAACATTTTGAGCTTCTTTTAAAAATCTTATATAGGTTTTTATCAGTTTATCCCGTTCTAGTTCTTCCATATCTATGGCAACAATTAATGCTCGTGCATTATCATCAACCGTATATCCGCTTTCTAAAAGGGGTTTTGATAGATTAGAAAACTGAATAATCCCTGTTGAATCAGTCATATTCTTAAAATGGTCAAACACTTAGAACACCTTCCTTTCTGCGTTGGCCTGTAAGACATTTTCAATTATGTTTACATATCTTTTACCCACTTGAGGCCATGACATAGTTTTACCCAACTTATCAGCTTTTTTCTCTAGCTGCTCTTTTAATTGTGGATTGGATTGAACCATATCAATCAGTGAAGCCAGTTCCTCGGGGTCTGCCTTAGATGCTACAAGACCCCTGCCATTTGAAAGTACTTCGAGAGAATAATCATAGGGTGCAGAAACTATAGCCCTACCACAACCTATTGCATATGCAAGTGTCCCACTTACTGCCTGATTACGATTTGGATACGGAGTAAGGTAAACATCGGCCATGTAAAGGACTTCACCTAATTCTTCAAGACTGAGATATTTATTAATAAACTTTATATTGTCATCAACACCTAAAGTCTGAATTAAATCTACCAGGGATTCTCTGTACACCTCTCCCATTTTTTTTCTTAAATTTGGGTGCGTCTCTCCTGCCACCAAGTATATGATATCGGGGTATTTATTTTTTAAGTATGAAATAGCTCTAATACCTAGTTCAATACCTTTTCCTGGCCCTAAAAAACCAAAAGTAAGTACAAGTGGTCTATTATCGATGCCATATACCTTTTTTATATCTTTTCTGGGTTTTTCTTTAAATATCGGTACACCGTGATGAATCATGTAGAGCTTATTATGAGGGATGTTGTATACCTTGTTTAATAGCTCTGCTGAGCGGTGGGTCATGCATATAACAGCTACAGATTTTTGACCAAGTTTTGACAATATTCTACGCTTACGAAAATCCGGTGAAGGTAGGACAGTATGAGTGTTTAGTAAAAAAGGCTTTTCCAAGTTTTCAACAAAATCCAATACAAATTCACCGTCATTACCACCAAAAATCCCATACTCATGCTCTACAAAAACCAAATCTATATCGGAAGTATTGACATATTGGGCCGCTATGGCATAATTATCCCTTTTATCCTCTTCCAAATCAAAAACTACTTCCTTAGGATATTTGTATGAACCGTTTTTATCACTTATAGCTAAAATTGATACAATCTGATCCCATGGTATCAGATTGTTTCTTAGATCTCTTGAAAAAGAGGCTATGCCACATTCACGTGGGAAATAGGTGGATAATATAGCAATATTCATTTACATTTCTCCTTAACTTATTTAATATTTTTGGTATTTATATCACGTCTTTATTTTATTTGCTTATAACTATTATTTACCTTTGGATGCACTAATATTATTGTAAATTAGCCTTTATATTATCCACATTTGTTTTTTAAATTTGCTAAAAAGAAAAAAGCCCTGCTTTTATCAGGGCTCAATTTCATATTTTTATTCTTTCAGCATTGAGCAATCTTATAAATTCTGAAATATCAATCGTAAAAGTTCCTCGACTCAACCAGTTCATTTTAATATCCGGCCTGTTTGAAGGAATATCAAGGGTTTTTTTGTCGGAATATATTTTGAGTGAAACATCCTGAACCATTATCCCCGGGTCAAGCCAAATATTTGTTTCAATTACAAGATTAATATAATCCTTGGGATCAATGAACAGAAAATTTATTGGTTCTGCCGATTCAGATTGGAAGATCCTTCCCATTACTTGATACTGATCGTAATGCCGTTTTCTCCCTATAGCTGCCAGTCTTTTCCCTGGAATGATCATGCCGAAAAATCCAAAAGCATCTTCAGAACAACTTTCTTCCAATATTTTGCCATTGTTGGTTACCTTCAACCTAATAAAGTGGTCATCCATAACTGATAAGCCCCTTTGTGCGTAGAGCTCAATTCCTACCTGCATTTTTTCCCCCTCCTCAAAATTCACCAGTTCATTCCATAATATTCGATTGCTCGTATGATTGTTACAATTTTTGTTTTTAAATTTTTTTAAATAGCAGGAAAAATCTATTAGTTGTAGAATATAATTTATGTAGAATCATACAAAGGAGCTGAGCCTTTGAAAAGTATAGGAGATTTTAAACAAGAGATAATAAAGATAAATAATAAGGTCAACGAAGAAATGTATAGCAGAGGCCTGGACTGGCAGAAAATTGATATTATAGGAGACAAAATAATAATTTTAGCTTTGAATAGAAGGATTTCCGTCTTAAAACATATTGATGAAAAGGACACTTTTACGGCTAGATTAATGGACTTAGCTTTGCTCAATGAGTTTAAAATCAGGTTCAAAAAATACTTTGAGGATAATTTTGAATTAAAAATCCGAACTATATTAAAGGATTATGATCCAGTCAATCAGTTGGCAGGCATCATGATTATTACTGTTCAGCCTGTCGAAGAATTCTTAGAAAAAACCCTTGACAAAATAGTGTAAATTTATTATATTATTTATGGAGTGAAAAATTTAATTTTGACTGGATAAGAAAGATCCGTGAGGATAGTTTGAGGCCGTCAAATAAATACCTTTAAAAGAACTGTTATGCTATTTTCTTATACATAGAATGATAGTGCAATTTTCTTTTGAAGAGGTATTTATTTGGCGGCCTCTATTTGTACGGTTTTATCATATAAAAAAAAGTTTGCTACACTGGTTACAAAAGATATTATATATAAAAATATAATGCTTACACTTTCGGAAAATTACGCTTAACAATATTTTATAAAAATATAAAATATTGGGAGGATTTTCATTATAAATGTCGAAGTGTTATCTGTGTAGCTCATCATTGATGAGGGGATAAATAAGTGTATTTTTACATATCCTATCTATAAACAAAGTCAAAACCTCTGATTTTTTTTAGTAACTTTTGGATGTTCCCAGAACTTTAAATGTTATATAAAAAGGAGGAGTTTTTAAATGAAGGTAAAAGAACTGATCAAAGTGTTGGATGACATTACAGGAGGGAGGGTAGTTAAAGATCTAAGTGATATTTTCACCGACAAAAACCCATTTGTTGTTATGAAATCATCAAATATTCCAGGAAAATCGGTGATGGAAACCCCCGGTCTTGTATACGGTAACCCCGAGGCCGAAATTAAAAAAATTGCCGTAACTATGACCCTTACTGAAGGAAATATTGAACTCGCCGGTGCTACAGGCGTAGACGCCATCGTAGCTCATCATCCCATTGCCGATGCGGCAAATTCAGGAGGAGTAACGCTCAGCTATTACCTGAGACTTTATAATGTGGCAGTTTTTGAGCTTCATGAAGCATTCCACGGCCTTCATCCTGGCATCTCTTATATCCACGGCCATAAACCCTTTCGAGTAGATATAAGATATGGCGGAATACCCGGAAACATCTTGTATGTCGGCAAAGCATTGGATGAAGTTAAAACCTTGGGTGATATTCTGGATCGTTTGAACAAAATGATGGATATGGATAAAGAACATCAAGTAATGAGTGTGGAAAGAAAGCATTTTAGTTGTGATGAAATGAAGGATTCAGCAACGGCACTACAGGGGGAAATATTATTAGGTACAGCCGACAGTCCGGTCAATACCATTCTTCATATGTTCCCTCATACTGGATTCACACCTGAACATCTTGTTAATGCCAAAAATGAACACCCTGAAATCGATACAGTTCTTGCTACTATCAGTCGAGTAGATAAAGACAGCGATCTAGTTAAAAAAGCCAAAGAATTGGGATTAAACTTCATTTGCGGTAATTCTCATGCTCTGGAAATTTTTGAAAATGGACTACCTCTGGCATATGCCTTAAGACATTATTTGCCAAAAGATATAGAAATTGTAATTTTCAGGGAAAGAATATGTTCCATACCGCTTAAAGATTTCGGTTCTCCCAATATCAAGGAATACGCCAAGTATATTACAGACAACTATCTTATCAATAATAAGAAATAATATTTGGAGTGATTCTATTGTGGGATTTGATTATTAAAAATGGTCGTGTAATAACCATGGAATCTCCCCAGGCACAAGACAAAGCTATATTAATCAAAGATGGAATCATAGTAGATATTGTAGATAATGGTATCGTAAAAGAACTTGATGCCCATAATGTTATAGATGCCACAGGCCTAGTAGTAATGCCCGGTCTTGTGGACTGTCACACGCATCTATGTGAATATGCCACTGAGGGAGTTCATAGAGTCAAGGGTAAGTCTCAAAAAATGGCGGCGATATCAAATTTCCTTGACTGCTTAAAAAGCGGAGTGATTACGGTAGGAGATCATCACCTAGGGCACCCGGTCTTATCAACACCCATACAAGTATTGAAGGAAGCGGCCCGGGATACAGAGCTAAATATTAAATTTGCTACCGGGACATGCTGTGTGGGAACTGAGCCTTTGGCTTATACTTCATCTATAAGGCCTGGAAGTAGTTTGACTTTTGATGATCTAGACACTGGCCATTTTGCAAAACTTGCCGTCGAAAGTGAATTCCCAGGGGAGAATATCTTCATAACGGCAACAGTAGCCAATTTGCCCAGTCATATCGTCCCAAATGGCGGAAAACGAGTTTTTGATAAGGAAAATGTTCTAAATATTGTCGGTATATTCCATTCCCTGGGTAAAGATATTGGGGCGCACATAGAAGGTGCGGAAAATATTCAGCTTTTTATAGACGCCGATGGTGATGTAGTTCATCATGGCCATGGGGCAGAAGTCCGTCAATTTGAAGAAATGGCCCGAAAAAATATACATCTTGTCGCAACACCCCATGGTGGTACAAGCAGTGCTCCCAATTCACCTCAGGAGATCTACAGTGCGCTGAACGCTGGAGTTATAACGGCCATCGCCACTGACTCATATTTGCCTGTTCATCCTGAGGCTGTTGGAATGGAAGAGTTAAAGGTAGTTGGGCCAAAAGATTTTTTAAGGATCTGTAAACCCACCTTTGAATACCTTAAACAGCAAGGTCTTTCTGAAACTGAATGCCTAAAGATGATTACAACTAATGCCGCAAAGATCATGGGCCTTGAAGCTGAAATAGGTTCAATCAAAAAGCTTAAAAAGGCTGACATTATTCTTTGTAAAGGCCTTCCGGTTTTTGATTTTACAGACACTGATTCTATCGTAATGGTGATAAAGGATGGTATAGTAGAGATCAATAAAACCTAAAATAAAATATGATCACTTAAGGGGGGTGTTTGTTTTCAATCGATTGAATAATTATTTTCATCTTATTCATTTTCGTTATGTTATTTAATAATTCACAAAAATTTAAAAGGGAGGTTTCTTTAGTGGCTGTTAAGGAAAAAGAAATGACTGGTAATAATGGGCGCGCGATAACAAATATTGAGTATGTTGGTATGTCTCTTCTGGCTCTTTCCCTTATTATTCTATTTGTAAAACCCGAAATCATCGGCGGTAGTTTCGATGCCATGTTGAAAAAAGCCGTTGCACCGGTGGTCAATGTTTATCTTACTGGCACTCTGGGAACTGCTGTAATTTTGAGCGTTATGACCGGACGTATCCTGGAAAGGCTTGGTTTTACAGATGCCTTGGTACGTATTTTTACTCCTTTAGCAAAAGTCATGAAAATCACACCGTTAATCATTGTTCCTGCTATTTATAATATACTCGGAGATATAAATGCATCCGGAAGAATCACCGGACCTTCACTCAAAAAAGCAGGAGCTACAAAAGACGAACAAAAAATAGCTGTTGCCACCATGTTTCAATCACAACAATCCTTCTCAACTTTTATGCTGGGCTTGGTTGCCTTTGCATCAGTGGGAATTTGGGCATTTCCCATTGTAATAATCGGTGTACTGCTCCCTGTAATTATAGTACCTTTTCTTCTCAGCAAAACCATATACAGAAACGTTAAATATAAAGATATCAGTGAAATGCCTCGTTTTACACCTACCGCTCCCATGTTTGCTACCATATTCAACGGTGCTCGTGAAGGTGCCGAATTAATGTTCTTACTACTAATACCAGCTGTGGTTGTAGTTTTTGCCATCATCGGATTACTCGAATATATCGGTGTTTGGGGAGCCATTGAATCAGGAATGTCTACTTTCCTTACCGCATTATCCATTGATCCTGCAACCGGTATGCAATCAATCCTGGTTGCACCAACACTTGCAATGAATACACTTATTGAGACTATAGGAACTATACCCACACGCTTTGCCATAGGTTCATTTATCCTTGCTTCATCAGGTCTGCCTTTGCAGATACCTTTTGCTCAGATTCCCGCCGTGTGGGCACAAAGCTCTGATCTTACCGGCAGTGAAGCCATGCAAGCTGCCCTTATTGGCTTAATAATTCGCGTAGCAACTGCATTTGCCTTAGCTTGGATATTGACACCTATGGTGTAAATTGTTTGAGCTATTAACAAACGCCGCAAAATATCTGCGGCGTTTGTTTTTTATATAAATAGCCCAACTCTACAGTAGCCGGAATGTTGACTTTTGGTCTCAAACCTCAAGACCTTCTATTCCAGAGCGGTATTATTTTTTCTCGGATACGA
>JAQWCA010000057.1 GCA_028706065.1 Tepidanaerobacteraceae bacterium | reverse complement strand
ATCCACCGGCATCGTCCGTTTTACATTGCCCAGGTTTCGGTAGATTTTCCGCATCGCCTCTATCGGGCGCAGGCTGGAATCGTCCGAAAGCACCACATAAAAATCCAGATCGCTATCCTTATGCGGCTCGCCATAAGCATAAGAGCCGAACAGAAATATTTTCTCACACTCCACTGCTTCCTGGATTTTATCCGTGATCGTGATGATCTCCTGGTTTATCTCCATTTGTCGCCGCCTCCTTCCGTAATTTATATTATACCCTTTTTTGCCCGGTTAAGCAATCATGTTTGTGATTGGAGTGGTCTAGCCAAACTGGACACGTAAAACTATTCTTTTCTCCTCTTATCGCAGGATATCTTATAAACACATTTTTCTTTTCCGTAGTTCTCTTAATTCTTCGTCCGCCGGCCTTAGATTGCCTTTGCCGGGGAAAGCGTCATCACCGTGGATGCTATACTGTTTTATCTACCTTCTTACGAAAAAATGGCCCCATGTCTAGAACTATACCTAAGATCATTCCTTGGATCAATACAGGTAAAAGGTTTCCCATTTGTCCGATTTACTTGCCTTGGCTTGAGAGCTAAAAGTTTATGCCTTTTTACAAAATTATTTCAAAAAAGCGGAAACACTATTCCAAGATTGTGCTCCGATGTTCATTCTTTTTAACTCATGCTTAACGCTTAATCAGTTCTCAAGCATGAGTTTATAGCCATCTTGAGTTATTTGAAATAACTTTTCGATATCTTCACTTATATAAAGCCTTATATCCTCATCTAGCATAAACTGTGCCCCTATTCCGCAATTTGAACTAAGCTCCCGCGGAACGGGCATAAGCTCTATATCAATATTTTTCCTTTCCATATATCTCCGGTATTTTACTGCGCCTGAGTGGGTATAAAAAGTGGCAATGTATTTCATATGCAATCCTACCTTGTCAACGTCAGGACATAATCAGCTCCCTGCTGGACTGTTTCGACGTTATATCCCGAATTCTTTGCAAACCTGGTAATATTATCTCGAGCTGTAGTGTCATCCGCAATTATCTGTACTCCTTCAGGAGACTGAACTATCGCTTTCTTTGTCAATAATACCGGTTCCGGACAGGACCTTCCCCTTGTATCTACCTGATTATATTTCAAGCTTTACATCCCCCTTCATCTTAACTTCTGCTGACCTATCAGTATTCATGAAACCTATTATAAGAACGACTACTAAACCTACAATCACAGCAATTTGACCGTTACTGGATGGACCACTGACCGAAGCAGCCAACCCGAAATTGTGTGAAAAAGCAGCTCCAACATACATGCCCATAACCGTTATTACAGAGTCAATATTTCCTTCCGCACCCAGAATTATCTGTCTCATAGGACATCCCCCTAACATTACGGCTCCACAGCCACACAGTACCATGCCAAGAAAATTCCACAGCCCATCTGCATGGGCAACCGGTTGGGCCTCAAAACCCAATTTAAAGGTGCCTATCAAAAGACTGCCAATGAGTGCCGTAATAAAAACTGCAATAAAACCTGATATTAGGTGAGAATCTCTAAACATTATCATATCTCTTATGCCGCCTACCATGCAAAGCCTGGTCTTCTGTGCCCCAATGCCAATGATTAAACCCGCTGCCAATGCTATTGCAACTGGTGCATAGGATGCTCCCGGCCCTTCTTTACTGAAAAAAATAAATGCCGGTTTTATAAGCAGCAATAACAGGAACAGAAGCTGTACGGCGGGAAACATGTAGCCTTCAGATTTCTGCATTTTATAAGTCCTTTTCAGTGAAAAACCTTTATTTAAGAATAATACACCGATAAATATACCTATAGCAAATCCTGTCAGGCCCAATAACGCATTTAAATCCCCTCCTGCAAGTCTTAGAATCATTCTAAGGGGACAGCCAAGAAACATCAGTGAACCTATAACAACAAAAATTCCCAGGATAAAACGAGTAAAGGGAGCAGAACCCCCCCGCACATGATAATCCCCGCTGATAAGTGCAATAATAAAAGCACCCAATGCCATGCCAATTATCTCCGGCCTTATATATTGAACTACTCCTGCCCTATGTAGACCAAGACCCCCTGCCGTATCTCTTATAAAGCATACAATGCAAAGCCCCATATTAACAGGATTGCCCAATTTTACAAGCACTGTTGCCAGAATTCCTACAATGGCACCCGTAATTATGATGCCTTTTTTTTCATTCAATACAAGCCCCTCCCACTTAATATCTGTTACTTCTGTAAAAACCATTCCATTAGACAAATTTACTAATATTAGGTAAGGAAATATTTCAATCTTTATTATATTAACAATATCTTTTGGTGTATAATTATATTTTTCTATACTCATTACGAATGTATTGAAAAAATCTATTATCAGCTCAATCTAAATTATTGTACAATTAATACAGGAGGTGTGTATTATTGAAAAGAATCTATTTGGACAACGGTGCAACTTCGTATCCTAAGGCACCCGAGGTGGGAGATGCAGTTAAGCACTTTATAGATGATATCGGTAACAATGTTAACAGAAGTGGATATTCTAGTTCATTCGGAGCAGAAGAGATTGTGTTTGAAACAAGGGAAATGCTTGGCCGACTTTTTAACTTCGACTGTACCGAAAACATAATTTTTACTATGAACATTACTCAGGGGCTTAACTTTCTGCTAAAAGGCCTTTTAAGACATGGAGATCACTGCATAGTATCGTCAATGGAGCATAACGCAGTGATGCGACCATTGATGCAGCTGGCGAAAACAGGAGTGGAATTTTCAAGAGTCATGTGTGATGAATTTGGAAGGCTGAACCCTGACGACATTTATTCCCATATAAAAAACAATACAAAGGCTGTAATTATGACACATGCCTCCAATGTTTGTGGCACGATTTTGCCTGTATCAGATATAGGAAGGATATGCAGAGAAAAGGATTTAAAATTCATTGTTGATACGGCACAGACCGCAGGTATTTTGAACATCGATTTTAAAAACTTAAAGGCTGATGCAATAGCTTTTACAGGGCATAAAGGCCTTTTAGGTCCGCAGGGTACGGGCGGATTTGTAATAAGCAATGCAATGGCACAATCGTTAGATACCCTAATGAGCGGTGGTACTGGAAGCTTATCCGAATACGAAGAGCAACCCTCTTATATGCCGGACAAGTTTGAAGCGGGCACTATGAATCTGCCGGGAATATTTGGCCTACATACCGCACTTAAGTATATAGATGTTACAGGAATAGATTCTATAAGAGAAAAAGAACTCGAACTTACAGAGATGCTGCTTGAGGGTCTGAGCGTGCTTAAAGGCATTCATATTACAGGACTAAGGAGCACCGAAGGCAGGACTGCGGTAATATCTGTTGACTTCAGGGGCTATGACAACGCCGTAATAGCACACTCTCTTGATAAATACCATGGCATCAAAACTCGGTGCGGCCTTCACTGTGCCCCCTCAGCCCACAAAACACTGGGGACTTTTCCTCATGGCACTGTCAGATTCAGTCCGGGGCATTTTAACACAAAGGAAGAAATTGAATATACCATCTCTTCTATAAATCATATACTCAAACAACTGTGATATACTGACCTGTGAATTCCCTGAAGGCTCTAGTCACTGGGCTCAAAACTCTGTTTCTGTGGCTGATAAAATAGAATTTTCTTCTAAGGTCAAGATCGGAAATACGAAAACCCTTCAGTATGCCTAACTGTATTTCTAATTTTGCCGATCTCTCTGACACAACCGCAACACCAAGACCTTCATTTACGCACTGTTTAATGGTATCGGGGTTTTCTATATTGGCAACCACGTTCAAGTTCTCTACATCTATGCCCTTTTGCTTAAGACCGTTTATGAATATCTCCCTGGTACCTGAACCTTCTTCTCTCAAGATAAATCTTTCATCTTTAATATAATTCCAGACAACTGAATCACCTTCAAGGCTTTCAAATTTGCCTTTACCTGATGTGATAAGTATAAGGCTGTCCTCACACAGCTGGAGCATCTCAAGTTCCGGAAAAGACATACCGGTACCCACAAACCCGAAATCCATGCTGCCCGAAATTATAGCATCAATGACTCCCCTACTGTCAAATTGCTTTATAACATATCTTATGTCGGGATATTTATTGCTAAAGGCAGTCAATAGGCCGGGAAGCAGATACTTTTGGGGAACCGTGCTGGACGCTATGGCAAGTTCACCCTCAAGCCTTCCTTCGTATCGGGCCACCGAATAAAGTGCCTGTTCCCTCATATTTAAAATATTTACCGCATGGTTGTACATAATCTCTCCGGCTTCTGTCAATGTAATTGTCTTGCCACACCTGTTAAACAGAACGGTCTCCAAGTCACTTTCCAAAGACTGGATATGTCCTGTCAAGGTAGGCTGGGTCAGATATAATTCTTCGGCAGCCCTAGTAAAGCTGTTATGCTTGACTATTGCCACAAAAGACTCAAGCTGTCTAAAATCCATATTCACACCTCAAACAAAAGTATTTTTATATTTTTATGTCGGTCTTACCACACACACCTCTTACTGTGCATCCTGTGCCTTTTGCTGCTTCTTGATAAAAGAATTTTTTGCCTTGCTGAATTAAAACGTTTAAAGCAACAAAAAATATAATTGTGAGGTGATGGCATGAAAATAAAAAATGTTATGTTCTTGATTATTGCTATATTTGTTTTTTCAACTTGCGCCAAAGCAGCACCCCCCTGCTCATGCGGAGAAGATCGATGGTTGAAATTTCAAGATCCGCCGATGTTCGGTCAAGATGTACAAGAAATACAGGTTCAACTAAACAATATGGGCTATTATCATAACTCCATTAACGGTTTGTATGATGAAGCTACCGTCAAAGCTGTCAAAGACTTTCAAAAACGCGAAGGCCTTACTATTGATGGAATCTTTGGGCCCCGAACCTTTGATAAACTAGCGGAACTTTTCGAAAAACCTGTTACTAACCTAGATATAGAAAAACCTCAAGGTGAAGTTATTATTGTTATATATGCTTTGGACCGAGAGCTGGTAGTTTTAGATGATGGTAAACCTTTTAAGCGGTTTCCTGTAGCTGTAGGAAAATTCAGGTCACCTACTCCTATAGGGCTATTTACTATAACTCAAAAAGATGCTTGGGGAGAAGGTTTTGGTTCACGTTGGATGAAGTTAAGTGTACCTTGGGGTGTATATGGTATCCACGGTACTAATAAACCGTGGAGTATAGGTGCTTATGAATCCGGTGGCTGTATACGGATGCACAATCCTCATGTTGAGCAAGTATATGAATGGGTAAAAATTGGTACAAAGGTTTTTATAATCGGTGGAGTAGATGGGCCTTTTACCTTTGGTCTAAACTCTTTAACCCAAGGTTCCAAAGGTTCTGATGTAGTAGAAGTGCAAAAACGCCTTTCAGGCTATGGTTTTTATGATGGCCCGTATGATGGAATGTATGAACATAAAACCAAAGAAGCAGTTATGGCTTTTCAAAAAGCACATGGATTAAATCCTTCGGGAAATGTAAATCACACAACTTATAAAGCCCTTGGTATACAGTTATTCGAGTAACCTTTAACTTAAAACATTAAAAAGTTCCATTGGTGTTTTTATAATTACGTCAGCACCATTGTTCTGTAATTCATCAGCTTCTCTAAAACCCCATAAAACACCAACTGCGTACATGCCAGCAGCCTTTGCAGTAATCATGTCTGTACCGGTGTCACCTAAATATAAGATTTTTTCCGGAGAAGTATCGAAAAGTTTTGCTATTTCCACAGCCCCTGCCGGATTGGGCTTTCTTGGTATGCCGGAACGTTCTCCCAGGATCACATCAAAATTCCAACGTTGCAGCAGCTTTTTTACGGTCAATAAGGTAAACTCTTGAGGTTTGTTTGAAAGCACGGCCAATTTGTATTTTAAATCAGTAAGCTTGTCCAACATTTCTGGAATACCGTCATAAGGTTTTGTATTCTCTGCCCACCTTTTTCCGTATTCCTCCTTCATTAAACTATGGCAGTATCTAACAAAGGGTTCTTGCCTTTTATCCGCTGGAAGTGTTCTTAGTGCCAAATTATACATTCCGTTTCCTACGAAATATTTATATTTTCCTATGTCATGCGTTGGCAGTCCCTGATTTTTGAGCACATAATTCATTGAATTAGCTAGATCCTCAAGGGTATTTAGTAAAGTACCGTCAAGATCAAAAATAACTGCTTTATATTTCATGAAAAGCACCCCTCCAATTATTAATATTATTGTTTCTGTATATCTTCTTAACAATAGACCATTTTTAGCTTTTTTTCAATCCTTTACAACATGGTGTCAGTGTTAAGTAAAATTTGGCACTTTCCTTTTTAGGGAATGGTCTCGGCCGTTCCGAAGAACAGCAGATCTTGCTTGAAAAAGAAGTGAAAGTATTTTTATCTTGACTGAAATAATCAAAATGTGTTATCATTCTAATGATAATAGCTTCTTTAACATGAATCGAGCATTGCTGCAACAAGTTTCTAAGCTTGTGGAACTCAACCCACGGGTTTTTTTATATTCGAAGAGCTTTTGTATCAAAGCCGTTTTTTTGTCATAACCTATATATGGAGGTAGTTATCATGAGCACTGAAAAAGATACCAACAGAATTAGGGAAATAAATAAGGTGCTTTGGATCATTCTTGCTCTTAATTTTGCCGTCTCAATAATGAAACTTATAGTAGGATATACTATATCATCAGCTAGTATGATTGCAGACGGTTTTCATTCGTTTTCAGACGGTAGCTCAAACATAGTAGGATTGGTAGGCACCGCTATAGCCGCAAAGCCTGCCGATGAGTCTCATCCCTATGGACACAAAAAATTTGAAACTTTTACTGCTATAGGCATAGCTTTGTTGCTGTTTATGGTAAGTATTAACATTATAAAAAGCGGCATTGCTAAATTGACTCATCCTATTATACCTCAAGTTGATATCTATAGTTTTATTGTAATGATTATCACTATAGCTATAAACATCTTTGTCATAGTTTATGAAACAAAAGCGGGTAAAAAACTTCACAGCGATATACTTGTCTCTGATGCTATTCATACAAAAAGTGATGTCTATGTTTCATTATCGGTTATACTGAGCTTGATTGCTGTTAAACTTGGATACCCTATTCTTGACCCGATTATTTCTTTCATCATATCAATCGCCATTATTAAAGCAGCCATTGAAATACTGATAAGCTCTAGTAAAGTATTATGTGATGCGGTAGTAGTGGATCCAGCAGAAGTTATAACACTGGTATCTAAAATTGAAGGTGTTTTAGACTGCCACAGGGTTCGCTCTCGAGGAAGAGAAGACGACTTTTCCCTAGACCTACATATATTGGTAGATCCCTTAATGTCAGTAGGTAAGGCCCATGAACTACATCATATGATTGAAGATGAAATAAGGAAACACTTTTCAGGAGTTCACTATATAGATATTCACATTGAGCCGATAAAGTCCGATGAAACTGAGCTCGGTTAGGAGCTCTATAAAATCCATTCTATAACATATCGATTAAATCATAGAATCTGTATAACTTATTTCTTTTTTGTTAATCCTCTAAATCTGCCAACAAATATGTTGAAAATAAAAGACGTGAAGCTGTTGTAACTCGCTTCACGTCTTGCTTTCAATCTTGGTGCCGAAGGCGGGATTCGAACCCGCACATCCTTGCGGACACTAGACCCTGAATCTAGCGCGTCTGCCAATTCCACCACTTCGGCACATGAGTTTTGATGCATCAAATGCATTATTTATATTACCATATCACATGTAATAATTCAAGAGGCCTTTTGATTTGTTACGGTATCGTCAAAGTCAATGTTAAGAAAATAAACAGCTGCCTCTTTTAAACCCAAATAAATCTCAATAAAGAATGAGAAACACTATACTAAAAAACCTGATGTGATACAAGGTGTTATTCATTTTTCGGAGGTTTCTCCGGCACTTTTCGGGCACAGACACCTTACTCGGCAGCCGCTAGCTTTCTCCCGGGGGTATAACCCTTTGGATGCAACACCTTTTTTAGAAATTTCCCCGTATAGGAATTGGGATTTTCCACCACCTGTTCGGGTGTTCCGGTGGCAATTATCTCACCGCCCCGGTCGCCACCTTCGGGACCTAAATCAATTATATGGTCTGCTGTTTTTATTACATCTAAGTTGTGTTCAATGACTATAACGGTACTTCCACCCTCTATTAACCTCTGAAGTACATTTAAAAGCTTCTGAATATCGGCAGAATGAAGACCTGTAGTAGGCTCATCCAGAATATATATAGTATTGCCATTGCTCTTTTTGGAAAGTTCAGTAGATAGCTTGACCCTCTGAGCTTCACCGCCTGAAAGAGTGGTAGAAGGCTGCCCCAATTTTATATAGCCGAGGCCTACATCTCTTAGAGTCTTAAGCTTCCGCTTAATCTTCGGTATGTTTTCAAAAAACTCCAAAGCCTCATCAACAGTCATGTTGAGTATATCAGCTATGGTTTTACCCTTATATTTGACCTCTAGAGTTTCCCTGTTATAGCGCTTGCCTTTACATACTTCACAAGGGACATATATATCTGCCAAAAAGTGCATTTCTATTTTTATTATGCCATCACCTTTACAGGCCTCACAGCGACCGCCCCTGACATTAAAACTGAACCTGCCCGGCTTATAACCTCGCATTCGTGCCTCAGGAGTCATGGAAAAGACTTCCCGAATATCATTAAACACATTAGTATATGTGGCCGGGTTGGAGCGGGGCGTCCTTCCTATAGGCGATTGGTCTATATTTATTACCTTTTCCACTTGTTCAATACCCAGGATTTCATCGAAATCACCGGGAAGGCTGTGGGATCTATAAAGTTTTTGCCTTAAGTATTTATATAAAATCTCATTGACCAGGGTGCTCTTACCTGAACCGGAAACGCCGGTCACGCATGTGAATAATCCTAAAGGGAATTTTACATTGATGTTTTTTAAATTATGCTCTCTACAGCCTTTAAGTTCTAACCATGATTTTCCGGGTTTTCGTCTGATTGTGGGAACCGGTATTTGTTTTTTCCCGCTTAGATACTGACCTGTAATGGAATCTTCACTTTTTTGTATGATGTCCACAGGTCCGTAGGCAATAATCCTGCCACCGTGTTCACCTGCACCGGGACCGATATCTACGATATAGTCGGCAGCTCTCATGGTGTCCTCATCATGTTCTACTACGATCACTGTATTCCCCAAGTCCCGCAAATCTTTCAGAGTTTTTAACAATCTGTTATTATCCCGCTGATGTAGCCCTATACTGGGTTCATCAAGAATATATAGTACACCCATCAATCGGGAACCAATCTGGGTGGCAAGTCTAATCCTTTGTGATTCACCGCCGGATAGAGTTCCCGATGCACGGTCCAGTGTAAGATAGTCAAGTCCTACATCAGCTAAGAACTGCAGGCGACTTCTTATTTCTTTGAGGACTTGCTGTGCAATCATTTCTTCCCGCTGAGTAAGGGAAAGCTTTTCAAAAAAATTAAGGGCTTCACAAATTGAAAGGGCACTAATCTGAGCAATGGATTTGTCGCCTACGGTTACTGCCAAGCTCTCGGGTTTTAGCCGTGCGCCATTACAAGCAGGGCAAGCCTTGGTGCTCATATATTCCTCTATTTCTTCCCTTGAATACCCGGAAGCCGTCTCTTGATAGCGTCGTTTAAGGTTATTTACAACACCTTCAAAATAGCCTCTGTAATGCCGGGTATTTTTGCGAAAACGACTCTTATAGTAAAATTCTATGGACTCTTCATTTGAGCCGAAGAGAATTACATCCACTACTTTTTCAGGTAAATCTTTAACAGGTGTTTCTACGCTTTCCCCATAGTGTTCCAGCACTGCCTTAAGCATTTGGTAGTAGAAACCCTCCGGAGTGC
>JAQWCA010000056.1 GCA_028706065.1 Tepidanaerobacteraceae bacterium | reverse complement strand
TTTTTAAATAGATCACATGTCGCAGCAGGACCCATGCCTCCCATTATTCCCAAAATCATTCTATGCCACCTCGATAAATTAAACTATTTTCAATGTAATTACAATAAAGGCCCTTTGTGATTTTAATAATAGCAGTCAAAAGTATTTCTTCAAATTTAGCCGATGTTGTAAATAATTTGAATAGATTCCGATTATTAGTTTTCACAGACCATTCATCTTAGATTCGGCAAGTAAAAACCCAAAACCCCATATCGACTTGCTTTTGCCATAAAAATTAACTCAAATATTTTTAAAAGCAGAAAGGGATCCCCCTTTTTTCTGGTATAATGTTTATATGAACAAAAACATCCAGAGAAAGGAAGATCCCAAAGATGATTTTATCACAAAAACATACCAAATGTAATACATTTTTAGATTTAAATATCAGAGCAACTTTTGACAATAAAACCGTTTCAAATAACGCCTCATATACATATGTCGAAGCTTTTAAAAAAACTATAAGGTTTAATGCCTTAATAGCAAATACAGTAAGCTACCAAAAACCTGCCAACTCTACTCATTCCGTAACTAATACTATTGATTATATGGTAGATGCCTCAATATTAGGTTATCAAAGATTTATGCATATGGATGATCTTAGGAATGATCAAGGTTATGCAAAGATGAAGGATTTTAACATACCAAGTGAAAAAGTATGCAGAGATCTACTAAAAGCTTTACCTGATGAAGCTAAAAACGAGTTAAGGGCTGTTAATAAAGAATTATTAGCATTACAGGCTCAAAATGAAAAGCCTCGTGAGGTTATGCTTGATTTTGACGATACCGTTTGCACTGTATTTGGAAGTCAGGAAGGTTCTGCATGCGGATATAACCCACGATATCACGGTAGACCTTCATTTAAGGAAAAAGTCGGCATCATAAGTGGCACTCATGAACTTTTGGATTTAACACTGGAAGAAGGAAACCATCACAGTAATTTCGAGTTCATTACTTTTCTAAAGTCATGCATTGATACTTTACCGGCATCCTGGTATATAAAAAGAATAAGAGCTGACCGTGGCTTCTTTGATCAAAAGAACTTTGAGTACTGTGAGGGTAAAGGGTATGAGTATATCGTAAAAGCCAAAATGCAAAAAGGTGTTCAAAAAATCATTGCTTATGTCAACAAACATCCAAAGCAATACCAATGCTCACCCATTGACAAAATTTTTAGTGTAACTGAAATTACCGTGCCACTTCCTTCGTGGTCAAAGGCAAGAAGATTTATCCTCATTAAAAAATCTCTTCCTAAAACAGATAATGGGCAGTTGATTTTTGATGAATTAACTTATGAATATCAGGCTATTGTAACAAATGTAGACTATCTTACACCTGCTGAAATCTTTCATGATTACAATCAGCGTTGTAACATTGAAAATAAAATTGATGAGCTTAAACAAGGCTTTGCCTTTGATAAGAACAGTCAGATTAACCATAAATGTAATGAACTGTTTCTACTTATTAAAATGATTGCCTATAATCTACATAACTGGTTTAAAAGAACCTTTTTACCTAAAGATTTAAGACATCATGAAATCAGTACGGTTAGAAGAATTCTGTATAAGGTAGCCGGTAATATTGTTGGTAACGGTTGGTATAAACATATCAGCTTTGCACCTAACAAGCTGCTTGAAAGAATAGTTCTTCATGTGCGAGCTGCACTTTCAGTTTTTAAAGAGAAGGTGGTTTTATAGATATTATCACCTAGAAGTAAAATATTGCTTTTTTAAGCTGTGTAGCACATGGCTTGTGAAGTATACGTAAAATTGCAGTTTTAACGGCTGGATTTGTAAAATGTGCAGCGTAAAACCATATATTAACCATTAATTGTAAGATAACATGGCTTGTGAAAAAGGTTTCTCTTTTTTGTTGTTACTTGCCGAATTCAAGTTTAACTAAAACCTCCGTAATTCCTAAAAACCGTTCTTCTGTGATAAATAGTTGATTATCTTTTATAAAACATTCTACTGAATTTATCTATATGTTCTTTTAAGCCACTATGTTTTAAAGACTCATAATGTACAATATCAAAGTAATATGGGAGAGGTAGTTTTTCATTTAGCTCTACAGTTATTTCATTTAACATTTCTGCTGTAATATTAGCACCATAGATCGCTATGTCAATATCTGAACCGTTTTTATAATTTCCCATACTGCGACTTCCAAAGATTGATGCCTTTTCAATTTCCTTTTTTTCACCAAGGGCGTTAATAATCATTTCCATACTTTTGGCTGATATCCCAAAACTCATTTTATATCTCCTAAATAGCTATGTACTTGTGAGATAGCTCCATAATATTCTTCTTTAATCTTCTTTATTGCGAAATTAAAGCGTTCCTCATCATAAGTATGAGCTAAAAGGTTTCGTTTTTCCAACATGTCCATCCATACTTCCCCATCTTTGATAAGTTCATAATGGAATGCTGCTTTTATTACATCTCGTGGAAATTTAGCGTCTACTTCTTTTGCCTCCAAATAATCCTTTAATGTTTTCCACGCAAGCTCAAAGGTATATTCAAAGCGTTGAATTAAGCCCTCCTTTTCGAGCTTACTAAGTTTATCAAAATCTAAAATAGCAGCACGGAACTGTGTATATGCCTTATCAAAATTTTCATATCTTTGGTGCCATCTAATTTCTTTGTCCATATTAATATACCCCCAGCCGAAACGAAGTATCTATACCCTATTATAGCATAGATATTCAGTTTAAAAAGAGGTTTTTGTAATCATGCAAAAAATCAATAAAATATTTCATGATAGCTCATTAAAAGTCCAAGTATTCCGGAGACCACGATCATCAAAATTGGATTCAGTTTAAATTTAATAAGGGCGGCTAATGTAAATGCAAAGATAACCATACTTTTCAAATCAATTATTGATAGCTGATTTTTAAATATGCAGCTTAAATTAATTGTAATATCTTGTTTAAAAAACGTAGTTTGAGCCACAAATATGGCAGCTGTAAGGATGAGCCCAACAATGACCGGCCTTATACCGTAAAATATCATTTTATTTGCAGGGTGGTCTTGAAATTTAAAAAAATACTTGGAAACGATTAGTATAAGAAGCAATGAAGGTATGGCTACTCCTATGGTGGCTACCATACCGCCCAAAATACCTGCTGCCTTATAGCCTACGAAGGTAGCTGAGTTTACTGCAATTGGACCGGGAGTCATTTCAGCTATGGCGATTATATCCACAAATTCTGATGCAGACAGCCACCCATGGCTTTCAATTTCCCTTTGTATCAATGGTATCATGGCATAACCGCCGCCAAAACTAAATAACCCGATTTTTATAAAAGATACAAGAAGCTGTAAGTAAATCAACCTTTATTGCCCCCATTGCTTAATATCTTAGCTGTTCTTTCTGGAAACAGACAGTATATAGCCAGCCCAACAGCGGCACCGCCTAGTATCACGAATATTGCCTGGACGTCAAAGATGACGACTAAAATAACCGACAAGATTGAAAGGAGTATGCCGGTATTATCTACAATTGATGCTTTGCCTACTTTTATTGCCGCCACCGATATAAGTCCAACTATTGCTGGCCTAATACCCGAAAATACTGCTTTTACAACAGGAGTATCCTGAAACCTTGAAAAGAAAACAGCAATCAATGTAATAATGAAAAATGAAGGCAAAATTACTCCTATGGTAGCGACCAGAGATCCTTTTTTGCCGGAAATTTTATAGCCTATAAATGTTGCTGAGTTTATGGCTATAGCTCCAGGCATGGATTGGGCAACGGCAAAGACATCAACCACTTCTTCCTCGGCAACCCATTTTTTATTTTCCACCACTTCTTTTTCTATGAGCGGGATCATGGCATAACCACCGCCAAAGGTAAAACTGCCTATTTTAAAAAATACTGTGAAGATTTCCAGAAGTAGCTTAAGCTGACTTTTATTTTTCATTTCATCCTCCCTGATCCTATGTATTTTGCATATTTAAGATTTCCTCGACTAATAATACTGCTGCTCCTACTGCTATGGCATTATCTTTAAAAGATCCACTACGGTTGAAAGAAACTCCATGATTTTTAATGTACTTACGCTTTAATGCCACCTGTACACATGTCTCATAAAAGAGTGAGGAGTATTTTATCAAAGGCCCACTGAGAATTATCAGTTCAGAATTTATTAAATTGATATAATTGGCAAGACCAACTCCAAAGATTGTAGCAGCATTAACTATAACTTCCCGGGCAAGCTCATCATTTTTCTCGGCTGCATTACAAATATCCAAGTAACTAATTTCATCAAGAGGCTTATTAACAGATGAAGAACGGCCATGTTTCAATTGCTTTATAAACTTTTTGGTTATAGAGGGTATTGAACAGATGGTTTCAAGACAGCCTTGGTTTCCGCAATGGCAGAATTCTCCGTTTATATCAATGACCATATGTCCGAAGGCGTCTTCATAATCATTTATAGCCCTTATAATAGTCCCTGAAGAAATTGTACCTGTCCTAATACCTATACCACAATGAAAATAGGATGTATTATCTGTTTTTCGGCTGATTCCGAAAAAATGCTCAGCTAATACAGCAGCATTAGCACCATTATCAACTATGGTTGGAAGCTGTAATTCTTGCTGCACCATGTCTTTAATAGCAACATTTGCCCATGCATCAGTGGAAAAATTTGCAGGATTTAGCATAATACCTTTTTTTCGATTTAAGGGTCCAACAGTGCCAATTCCTACACCTAGCAGCATCGACTTATCTATGGATAATTGCTTCAAACTTTTGTTAAGATATTCAGATATTTGGCAAACAGTCTTCTCTGGACTGTAGGGTGTCGAGAAACGACGTAGGTTAAGAATTTTCATCTTCATATTTGTCAAAACAATTTCCCAATAAGTCCTTGAAATATCTATACCTACAACATAATAAGCTTCTGGATTTATATCATACAAAGTGGGAGGCCTTCCTCCGGTAGATTCACCCAGATTCGCTTCAACCACAAATCTTTCATCCAACAGCGGCTTCATAAAGCGCTTCAAAGTAGTTAATTTCACCTTAGTAACATCCATAATTTGATTTCTTGTAATGGGCCCATTTTTTTGAATTAGCCCAAGTAACAATTTACTCTGCTTATCAATGTTCCTCAGCTTATTATAGGCATTTGCCACGCAGTCATCCCCCCAGACATAAAGAAGATACATTAATATATATGATAATACCTTTTTGCCATTTTGGCAATAAGTTTTTTGTTTGCAAATCTTGATAAGAACATATATAATTTAAGCAAACAAATGTTTCATAACAATAACCTTTACAAACAATCAAAAAATTTATATAATAGAGTTGAGGCTATTGGAACAGGAAAACAGGAACATATCATATCAGAACTATGACATAGTATTTAAATATGCGACTTCGATGTTAAAAGGAACTATGTTAGACTTCCTTGGTGTATCATCAGCACCTATCGTAGAAGTAATACCTACTGAACTACCCTATATAGAAGCAAGAAGAATAAATGAAGACTACATATTTAAACTTAAAGATGATACACTGCTTCATTTAGAATATCAATCCACACTTAAACATGATGACTTAATAAGATTCATGATATACGACGCAAGGCTCTATGAACACTATAGAAAAACCATACATACAGCAATAATATATACTGGAAACATGGATAAAATTACAATTACCGACAAAATAAATGCTGGTTCAATAAAATATAAAACTAAGATAACAAAGATAGAAAAAAATAATGCAGCAAAAACCCTTACAGAACAAGAGCAAAAGATTAAAAAAAGAGAGAAACCGGACATACCGAAAATACTTTTTTTACCCTTAATGAGCAAAAAAGAAGATATTAAAGAAAACACCCAGAGAGCGATAAAATTAATCAAAGAAATACCTGAGGAAGAACATGAAAAAGATAAACTTATAGCAACAATAATAGTGTTAGTGGATAAACTGCTGGACAAAGAAACCCTTGATAAACTATGGGAGGAATTTAGAATGCTAAATGTATTCAAGTATGCTGAAGAAAGAGGGAAACAAGTAGGCTTACTGGAGGGCATAGAAAAAGGCATAGAAAGAGGGATGGAAAAAGGGATAGCTGATACGGTAGTAAGACAGCTTTACAAAAAACTTGGCAAACTGCCGGATGAATACAAAGAAAAGATTCTAAGTCAAGATAGGCCTACTCTTGAATTAATTGCCGAGCATATATTTGAGATTGGGTCATTATCCGATATTGATAAATTCTTAAAACACTGAACAGTCTTTGGCCGCTGAAAAGCGGCTTTACTTTTTACTTTAGGCTAGTATCAGCCACACTACAGTCCACCATAGACCGCAAAGCCATACAGTGGGAGCAACTGCCGTGAGAGAGGTATAGCCTATTAAATTTACTCATTTTTACATACATCACAGCTTTCCCTCACAATTAATTTGAAAGGAAGTTTTACAAGAGTACTTATCTCATGGCCGTCGTTTATTTTATCTATCAATAATTTTACGGCAAATCTCCCCAATTCCTCTTTGGGAACATGGACTGTTGTTAAAGAGGGGCGAAAATACTTTATCAGACATTGTTGGAATAAAACCTGCTGCATATTTTTGACATAATCTTTTTTGGACATTATTCCTTTTACGGCTGATGAGATAGGATTGGGAATAGACGCATAAAGTCTCACTATCTCCTGTATTTTCATTATATTTTTCTTGGCCAGTTCTATCTCGCCCTCTTTAAGGAACTTATAAAGGGATGCTTCCAGTTCAGGATTAAGATTTGACATAGGTGTCATTGTTCCTGATGCTCCTAAAAAAAGTGCACAAAGAGCAAGTGGAGCTCTACCCATGAATACACTAAATTTGTCTGATTTGAAATTACATACAAGCTGTTGGAAGTATGTAATATTTCCACTGCTATCCTTTATCCCGACGATGTTTTCATGGGTGCTAAGTTTTGCAATGGTATTAATGTCAACATTATTTTTCGTCACATCAGGCATGTCGTATATCATAACAGGAAGTTTACTGTCATCAGCCAGATGCATATAAAAATCATATATTACTTCCTGCGATAATTTGTGATAAAAAGGAGTTACATTAAGTACTACATCTGCCCCTGCGTCAGCTGCAATATTGATGTTCTCAATAATATTTTCATAAAGCGAGCTACTTGTTGCTGTAACTACCAGACCTCGTCCATTCATAATTTCAACAGAACTCTTAATTGCTTCAAAATATGTATTTCTATCAACATCTGTACCCTCACCTATAGTTCCCAAAATCATAACACCTGTACAATTATGATTCATGGCGTTATCGATTATTTTTTTGTATGATTCCTTATCAAGTTTACGCTCTTCATTTAAAGGTGTAACTATTGCAGGTATCATACCTTTCAATTCACGCTTTTTTTTCATGTTTATTTACACTCCCTAAGTTGTTGTCATGGTTATTTGTATATCATTTTCTTTTTTATTAAATGATTTCGTTTAATATTTCTTTTATTATTTTGCAATTTATGCTAAACTTTCAAAATAATGTTACTTAAAAGCAAAAAATAGCTAGTATCGCTACCTACACCCGCTTTGATACTGGATATCAATATAATGGAAAAAAACCTAAAAGATATTGCAATCATGATTAAAAGTAAAGCTAAAAAAATTCGCCCACATATTAAAACACACAAAATACCTGAACTTGCAAAATTACAAATTGAATTGGGGGCGAAAGGTATAACAGCGGCAAAGGTTTCCGAAGCTGAAGTAATGGCTGCTCATGGCATTGATGATATATTAATCGCCAATCAGGTAGTTGATAGGCAAAAGTTAGACCGATTAGTAGATTTAGCAAAAAAAGCACGTTTAAGTGTACTGGTAGATAGTCAGGAGGGACTGATAAGACTAGCTGATGCAGTTAAAAATGCTGATGTGAAGATTGGAGTATATATAGAAATTGATACGGGAGATAAAAGATGTGGCATTCCCCCGGAAAAAGCATCGGAGTTTGCTAAAGAAATAATAAGACATAAAAACCTGGAGTTTATTGGAATTGAAACCTATGGTGCAAGATTAAATCATTTTATAAATATTCAGCAGTTGGAACAGATAGCCATGGATGTAGTAAATACAATGATAACAGTAAAAACACAAATCGAAAGAAACGGCATAAAAGTAAAAGAAATAAGTATAGGAGGTACTCCTGGGGTTGTACAGTTAGCTCAGCTCGACGGCCCCACAGAATTACGGCCTGGTGTATATATCTTTAATGATGTAGCCACAGTTTTCAGAAAAGCAGTGGGTTTTAGAGATTGTGCATTGACAGTATTATCTACAGTTATAAGCAAAAGTGGAAACAGGATGATAGTAGATGCAGGCGGAAAATCACTTTCATATGCAAGACCCGGAATTATACTCGGTGAAGATACTTACTACGGTGTAATTAAAGGAATGGAAAATTTGGGTGTAAAGCGCGTATCGGAAGAACATGGTGTTTTCGAAGAAGAAGAGAGTCTAAATGAATTTGTAATAGGAGAAAAAATAGAGATTATTCCGGCACATGCTTGTCCGGTAGTAAATCTCTTTAACGAAATATATTGTCATCGCAATGGAGCTGTGGAAAAAATATTAAAAATATCGGCTAGAGGAAAAGTCGAATAATAGAACATATTACAGTTTTAAAATGATTTTTAGCGGAGGGAGTTTGAAAGAATTGTATCAAATACAAACATATCAGGATAAATATAAGATGTATAAAATGATAGATTCAAGTACCGGCTCCTATGTTGAGATTGCACCCGAGAGAGGGGGCATAATTGCTGGGTATGGAGTAAGAGGCCAAGAGATTCTATATATGAATTTTGACACCTTCACAAACCCTAAAAGGTATGTCTGGGGAGGAATACCCATACTCTTTCCTATCTGCGGTAAATTAGAGAATGATGAACACACTTGGAACGGTAAAAAATACAATATGCCATTACACGGAGTAGCCAGGAACTACCCATGGCAGGTCATTGAAACAAATATTGAAAATGAGGCCTCCATAAAAATAAGGCTAAAAAGTAATGAATGTACCAAAAAAATGTATCCTTTTGATTTTGAACTTATATTTGAATATGTATTAAAAAATGATAAATTAACCATAAACCAAGAGTATAATAATAATTCTGACACCGAAATGCCTATATATCCAGGTTTTCACCCCTATTTTAAAGCCAGTAATGTTGACAACCTTGAGTTCGAGATGGATGCCTCGAAATATCTCGACTATGAAGACATGAAGATAAAACCTTATACAGGCAAAATAGATTTGGACGAGCAAGCCTTAGGTAAAATGATCCTCGATAATGAAGCTTACAGAGTTTCCTTTGTTGATTCGGAATTAGGCAGAAAAATCTCATTGGAATACGGCAAAGAATTCAAATATGTCCTATTTTGGTCGGGTGTAAAAAATCAGTTCATATGTGTGGAACCTTGGATGGCAAAACAAAATTCTCTAAATACAAAAGAGGATGTATTTTTCGTAAAACCCGGAGGAGTTTTTAAAACATATATAAGTATTTGTTGTGAGTATGTTTAATGATTATTGGAGATGAATTTCATGGAGAAACGGGAGTCAAATTTATTCCACAGGGGATATTTAGAAGAAATCATTCCGACTCTTAGCAAATGTGCTTACTTAAATACAGCGGGGCAAGGTCCCAAACCGCAATCGGTCTTTAAAAAAATGAATGAATTATATCTTCTTAACGTAGAAAACGGTGGAGCTACTAAGCCGGTTTTAGCGGAAACAAGTTTGCAAGCGGAACTTGCTCGAAAAAAAATAGCAAAATTTATGAATGCCGATTTAGAGGAAATTGCTTTCATTAGAAGTGTTGCTGAAGGCGTAAATATGATTACTCATGGATTGG
>JAQWCA010000055.1:3564-9946 GCA_028706065.1 Tepidanaerobacteraceae bacterium | reverse complement strand
CTTAATAGCCATAGAAAAATGGATTAAAGATCTACAAGGCCTTACTCTAAAAAATGTTGAGGTAACAGTATACATCAAAGAAAAAAAGCTTGCATCTGAGTTTGGAGAAATGTTATTTACCCATTATGGTATATCCGGTCCCGTGATTTTAACCCTTAGTAGAAATATTGTAGAGTATTTAAAACAACAACCAATAATATCCATTAACCTGAAACCAACCTTAACAGAACAGGAAGTAGATCGTAGATTGCTCAAGGATTTACATTTATATAAAAATAAAATTTATAAGAACTCACTGAATGATTTGTTGCCAAAAAAAATGATTCCAATTTTTATCAAATACACTGGTATTAAACATGACAAACCTGTAAATCAAATTTCTAAGAGTGAAAGAAAAACCATCGTAGATTGTCTTAGAAACTTTCGTTTAACGATATCCGGATGCAAAGAAAAAGAAGCTATTGTTACCAAAGGAGGAGTATCAGTTAAAGAAATTAACCCTAAAACTATGGAATCAAAAATAATCAAAGGATTATTTTTTGCCGGTGAAGTCATAGATATAGATGGAGTAACTGGTGGATACAACCTGCAAGCCGCCTTTTCTACAGGTTTCGTTGCGGGCCATAACGCTTCTACTAAATAAAGGAGAAAACTAAAGATTATAGAGGGAGGTATCTTTCTTGGAGTTCAACATTGCCATAGATGGCCCTGCAGGAGCAGGTAAGAGCACTATTGCAAAAATAGTGGCAGAAAAGATGAATATGATTTATATTGATACAGGCGCTATGTACCGGGCTATAACCTTCTTATCTATCGATCAAGGCAAAACCACAATTGAAGATATAGTTGACCTGACAAAACAGGCAAAGATAGAAATACACGGGAAAAATATATTTGTAAATAATCAGGATGTAACACACAGTATTAGAAATCTAGAAGTAACAAATAATGTATCGAAAATAGCACAAATACCAGAAATAAGGATCTTAATGACAAGACTTCAACGCGAAATGGCCAAGAATAAAGGAGTTGTAATGGACGGACGGGATATAGGTACACATGTATTACCAGATGCAGAATATAAGTTTTATTTAACCGCCAAAATAATTGAAAGAGCTAACCGCCGCTATGAAGAACTAATAAAAGGCGGACTCAATGTAACGCTAGAACAAATCAAGAAAGATATAATACAAAGAGACCGCCAAGACAAGCAGCGGGCTTTTTCACCTTTAACAGTGGCCGAAGATGCAGTTATTATCGACACTACCAAAAAAACTATACTAGAGGTTGTTCAAGAAGTATTAAGTTACTTAAAAAAAAGGGGGGAAGGTGTTGTTTTATAACTTTCTAAGATTTGTTTGCAGTATTTTTGTACATATATTATTTAGAATTCAATCCAAAAATATTGAATGTTTTCCGAAGGATGGTGCCGTAATTATATACTCAAACCATAAAAGTATGTGGGATCCGGTAATTATTGCTTGTATTTTAAAAAGACCTGTTTTTTTTATGGCAAAACAAGAGCTATTTGAACATTCAATCATGGGATTTGTTTTTAGAAATTTAAATGCATTTCCGGTAAAAAGAGGAATGCCTGATAGAAGAGCTATTAGAAAAGCTCTTGAGATTTTAAATAAAAAACAGGTAATTGGTATTTTCCCAGAAGGAACGCGGAGCAAAGATGGCAAATTACAGGAACCCGAACCTGGGATTGCAATGCTTGCTGCAAAAAGCAAAAAAGTTGTTTTAGTGCCTGTTGCAATAAAAGGTAACTATAAGTTTTTTACACAAATTGATGTTATATTCGGTAAACCGATAAATTTTGATAAATACCATCAAAAGCATGAAAGATTAAATTCAAAAGAGTTGAAACAAATTAGTAAGGATCTTTTCGCTGAGGTATCAAAACTCATGTAATTATAATATTTTTAGCAAAAAGCAGGAATTGTGGCTACCTTTATCGAATTCAATAACAGCTAATTCTTTAATATATCAGAGAATCATTTATAAATATATGTTAATAATAATTTAGTAGGAAGTGAATAAGTTTGGAAGTTATTATCGCAGACCATGCGGGATTCTGTTTTGGTGTAAAAAATGCAGTTGAAGCAGCTGAGAATTTAATCAATAAAAAACAGACCGCTTTTACCTTAGGCCCTATAATTCATAATACTCAAGAAGTAAAAAGATTGGAACGTTCAGGAATTGTTGCAGCGGATCTACAGGATATAACAGAAGGTAATGTAATAATTCGAACCCATGGAGTAGGACCTGAATTTATTAAGAAATTAGAATCTCGATATATAAATATTATTGACGGGACATGTCCTTTTGTAAAAAATGTTCATAAATTAGCTAAAGACATTTCAATAAAAGGGTATTTTGTAATTATCATAGGTGATCATAATCATCCAGAAGTAGAAGGCATTAAAAGCTGGTGTAAAGGCGATGTGAAAGTTATTGAAAATGTAGAAGAAGCCAGAAATTTCTACACAACTAAAAAGGTAGGTGTAGTTGTTCAAACTACACAAACTGAGGAAAATGTAAATAGAATAATAACAGTATTAAAACCCAAATTGGATATTGAGATCTTTCACAACACTAGATGTAAGGCTACTTTACAACGACAAAAAGCTGCTGCTACTTTAGCTACTAATGTTGATAAGATGTTAGTAGTCGGAGGAAAAAAGAGTTCTAATACTAAAAAATTAGCTCAAGTTTGTCAGAGTGTAGGGGTAAAGGTATATCATATCGAAACAGCAAAAGAATTAAAGAAAGAATGGTTTAAATCTACTGATAAAATTGGTATTACCGCAGGAGCTTCCACACCTGACTGGATTATAAAGGAGGTTATTTCTAAGATGGATGAAATTAACAAAGACATGGGGAGTCCAGAAAAAGCAATAAATGAGGAAGAAGGTGAACTAACATATGAAAATACTATCACTGATTTTCAAGAAGACACCATTGTAGAAGGGACAGTAGTTAAGGTTGATAATAATAATGAGATTTTAGTAAATATAGGATATAAATCTGATGGTTTTATTCCTGTAAACGAACTATCTAATATAGCTTTTGAATCCCCTGATGAAATTGTCAAAGTTGGGGATAAAATACAAGTTTACATTATAAAATTAGAAGATAAAGAGGGAAACGTTGTTCTTTCTAAGAAAAAAGCTGATTCTATTAATGCTTGGAAGTTTATAGAGGAAGCATATGATAAGCAGGATGATTTAGAAGGGGTAATAACGGAAGTTGTAAAAGGTGGAGTTTTAGCAGATATTAATGGAATTAAAGGATTTATTCCTGCTTCTCACTTAGATTTAAAATACGTTCCAGATTTGAATGTTTTTATAAATCAAAAATTAACATTAAGCATTATTGAAATAGATAGTAAAAAGAATCGCGTTGTATTATCTCATAAAGTAATATTAGAAAAAGAAAGGGATAAATTAAAAGAAAAGACATGGGCAACTATTGAAGAAGGGCAAGTTATTAAGGGTATTGTAAAGAGATTAACGGATTTTGGAGCATTTGTGGATATAGGCGGTGTTGACGGTCTAATACACATATCAGATCTTGCATGGCATAAAATCAAGCATCCGTCTGAAATAGTCACTGAGGAACAAGAGGTAAATGTAATGGTATTAAAAGTTGACAAAGAGCGGGGAAGAATCTCTCTGGGCTTAAAACAGATTATGCCTAACCCTTGGGATGATCTGGACAAAAAATATAAAATCGGTAGCATTATCGAGGGTAAAGTTGTTAAATTAGTAAGTTTTGGTGCTTTTGTAGAGGTCGAGCCAGGGGTCGAAGGGCTTGTTCATATTTCTCAAATAGCTCAAGAACATATATCTAATCCAGGAGATGTTTTAAAAGAAGGCGAAATTGTAAAAATAAAGATCATGGATATTAATGTTAAAGAAAAAAGAATGAGCCTCAGCATTAAAGAAGCCCAGGGTGAGAAACAAAATAATTACACATATGAAAAACCTAGCGAAAACGGTGTAACCATTGGTGAGATGTTTGGAGATCTCTTTGATAAAAAATAATATATCATTACAGATAAAGGGGCAAAAGCCCCTAATTTTTTTTATAGGGGAGTGCAATAACATGGCGAATAAAAGGAAGCTAAGAAAAAAGGAACATCTAAAATACAGTATGTTACAAGAAAGGAAATCAAAAAGAAATACTTTTAAAGATGTTACAATATTGCATAACTGTCTATCCGAGGTAACCTTTGATGATATCGACATATCAACTAATTTGTTAAGCATTAAACTAAAAAGTCCAATAATAATAAATGCCATTACAGGCGGTATGAAAGAAGGCAAAATAGTTAATCGTGAACTTTCTAAAATAGCTAAAAAATTGGGTTTAGCTATGGCAGTAGGGTCACAACGGATAGCATTAGATGATTCAAGTGCTGTATCAAGCTTTAAAATAGTAAGAGAAGTAAATCCAGACGGTATTATTTTTGCAAACTTAGGTGCCGATGCCACAGTAGAAGAGGCTATTAAAGCCATTGAAATGATAGAAGCGAATGCTCTTCAAATACATTTAAATGTTCCTCAAGAAATAATGATGAAGGAAGGCCGCAGAAGTTTTGCAGGTACATTGGCAAACATTTCGGAAATCATCGATAATATCAACGTTCCTGTTATAGTAAAGGAAGTCGGCTTTGGTATAGCTAAAGAAGAAGCTTTCGCACTTGTAGAAAGTGGCGTTAAAATTATTGATGTAAGTGGAACCGGAGGTACCAATTTTATTGCTATAGAAGATATGAGAGATAAACCAAAAACTTTTAACAATCTCGTAAATTGGGGTATACCTACACCAATAAGTTTAATTGAATCAGTAAATGCTGTAGATAATAGAGCTGATATAATTTCCTCCGGTGGCCTTAAAAATGGTTTGGATGCTGCAAAGTCACTAGCCCTTGGGGCAAAAGCTGCTGCTTTTGCTGGATACTTCTTATCAATACTGTTTAAAGAAGGGCCTTCATCTCTAGAAAAACATATATTGCAAATAGAACAAGATATCATGTATGTGATGGCAATGGCGGGAGCAAATAACTTAGATGAATTACGGAAAAGGCCTGTGATTATTCAAGGAAAATTATATAACTGGTTGAAATCGCGAGGAATAATGATATAATTTCTTGTCATCCAAAGCCTTGTGTGTTAAGTAAAGATTATTCAATAATCTATTGACAAACTATGATAATCTGCTACAATTTAATTTGATTGAAATTAAATAAATAGTGAGGGGGTATTGATGGACAAATGAAAAATTTAGGCCGCCATATACTGGCGGAAATTTACGATTGCGATCCAGATGTTTTAAACAATATGGAAGTCATTGAAGATGTTTTGGTTAAAGCAGCTTTAGAGGCTGGAGCTGAGGTAAGAGAGGTTGCGTTTCACAAATTTAGTCCACAAGGAGTAAGTGGAGTTGTAGTTGTTTCTGAATCACACCTCGCCATCCATACCTGGCCTGAACTGGGGTACGCCGCTGTTGATGTTTTTACCTGCGGTGACAGGGTAAACCCTTGGGATGCCTGTAACTACATTTCCGACGGGCTCCATTCTAAACATATGGACGCAACGGAAGTTCAAAGAGGCTTATTCAATAAGCCCGTCAAGGCAATAAATTTTTAAAGGTAGGAGATATTTTGAGTATTAAAAAAACCTTTAATTTCGATTACATCTAGCAGCAAAAATGCGTGAGCACAAGTCGCGCATTTTTCTGCTTTTTTGCATAGAAAAATTATAAATGGTTATATTATGTTACTGAAGACCCCCTTTACATTTAGCCCCCATGATACATGCAATTATATGTATCATGGATTTTTTTGTTGAAATTAGCTATAATTATATTCAGCATCTAGGGAGGGGGTTAAATTTGGATAATTATAATAATTTTGTTGCAAAAATTAAAAAAATATGTAGAATTGATTTATCTAATTATAAAGAAAAACAAATGAAAAGGAGAATCGATTCCCTTATAAGAAGAAATGGCCATGAAAATTATAGTACCTATATAGAACAATTGGAACAAAGTGAACAACATTTAAAAGAGTTTTTAGGATACATCACTATAAATGTATCCGAGTTCTTTAGAAATTTATCTCAATGGCAGGTTTTAGAGCAAAAAATAATCCCGGAACTGTTATCGAAAAAAAGAAGGTTAAAAGTATGGAGTTCTGCATGCTCAACCGGAGAAGAGCCATACTCTTTAGCCATGTTGTTCCATAAAATGGGTGTAATCAACAGTGTTTATATTATCGCCAGCGACATAGATCAAAAAGTTATTAAACAAGCACAATTAGGTATTTACTCAATAAAAGGAATGGCTAACATATCTAATGAAATGATAAAAG
>JAQWCA010000055.1:0-3464 GCA_028706065.1 Tepidanaerobacteraceae bacterium | reverse complement strand
AAAATGGGTGTAATCAACAGTGTTTATATTATCGCCAGCGACATAGATCAAAAAGTTATTAAACAAGCACAATTAGGTATTTACTCAATAAAAGGAATGGCTAACATATCTAATGAAATGATAAAAGTCAACTTTAAAAAAGAAGATAATAATTATATCATAAATGATAGAATTAAAGATAAAGTTGATTTTAAAATTCTAAATTTATTAGAAGATGACTTTCCTCTGGAATGTGACTTAATTTTATGCAGAAACGTTATGATATATTTCACTGAAGAAGCCAAAGAAAAACTATATAAGAAGTTTTATAATGCACTGTCAGAAAACGGTATATTCTTCGTAGGAAGTACAGAGCAAATTATTATGCCACAGAAATATGGCTTTATTAATCGCAAGAACTTTTTCTACCAAAAAAATCATTAATAATTAACCTAGGCTGATATCTGATTATTACCAGCTGGAAAATATATTTGTTATTAAAATTTCCCGGGACATAGCAAAATTCGATAAACATGCAAACATTTTACGGCAAATGTTGTCCTTACCATACATATGCCTCAACAACAATTAATATTTATAGTCATGTAACCCCCGAAACAAAAAAAGAGCAGCCGATAAGCTCTTTAAAAAAAGTAGAACTGCAGTCAAAACTGCAGTCACTATAAAAAATGATAAATAAAAAAGGCCAGAAGCCTTGTGTAATCATGGTGGGCCATCAGGGATTCGAACCCGGGACGCCCTGATTAAGAGTCAGGTGCTCTACCAACTGAGCTAATGGCCCACAATATTTTTATATGGTGGAGAGGGGTGGATTCGAACCACCGAAGGCACTGCCAGCAGATTTACAGTCTGCCCCCTTTGGCCAACTCGGGAACCTCTCCACATATATTTAATGGAGCCGACGATGGGACTCGAACCCGTGACCTGCTGATTACAAATCAGCTGCTCTACCAGCTGAGCTACGTCGGCAAAATTAATGGTGGGCCCACTAGGACTCGAACCTAGGACCAACCGGTTATGAGCCGGTTGCTCTAACCAACTGAGCTATGGGCCCGAACGCAATTATTAGTATACAATACTTTTTTTTTCTCGTCAAGCCCATTGTTTCATTTTTTTCGGGTTTTCCCAGACTTGTTATTATTGCAGATTTTTGAGGGTCTTTTTTTAATTGCATTTTTTCAAAATATCATATTCTGACTGTGGTAAATCGAGTTATCACACCAGAAGAATCTTTAAATTGACAATTAGTAAATATAATTTCAGATAATGGAGGAAACTCACTAAAAATGTAGAAATATATTGATATGTAGGAAGGAGGATAATATTGGAACTAAAAGAAACCTTAACCAGGCTTGTAGAACCTACCATTCCCTCGGGAAGTGAATTTAAAAACAATAAGTTGATAAGAGAGGCTTTTTTACATTATTGTGATGATGTAAAATGCGATAAGCTAGGAAATGTAATTGGTCTAAAAAAAGGGTCATCATCAAATTATAAAATTATGCTTGCTGCTCATATGGATGAAATCGGCTTAATGGTAAAGCATATAGATGATAAAGGATTTATCCGTTTTACATTTGTTGGAGGTGTAGATCAGCGAATACTACTAACTCAGGAAGTTCTAATTCACGGTCACGAAAATATATCTGGTATTATCGGAAACAGACCGCCACATATTCAAGAACCTGAAGAGCGAAAAAAGGCAATTAAAGTTGATAACATGTTTATAGACACTGGACTTTCCGCTGAATACGTTAAAAAAAATATATCAGTTGGCGACTTTATCACCTTTAAAAGAAAACCTATTGAATTGCTTAATAATTATTTTTCATCAAATGCATTTGATGATAGGGCGGGCATTGTCGTAATGTTATATGTTTTAGAAGAGTTAACCAAACTTAAGCATACTATCGATGTTTATACAGTTGTAACAGTACAAGAAGAAGTAGGTTTAAGAGGGGCAGTTGTTAGTAGTTACGGTATTTATCCCGACATAGGTATAGCCATTGACGTTTGCCATGGAAATACACCTGATTCACCTGAGTATGAAACTCAAAAACTTGGATTCGGTCCTGCTTTGGCTTTGGGACCAAACATTCATCCAAAGCTGTTTGAACGATTAAAATCACTTGCAGAGGACTATAAAATACCTTATCAACTTAACCCTGAACCGTCTTGCACGGGTACTGACGCTTGGGCTATTCAAATTACTAAGGATGGTATTCCCACAGCTCTTGTTTCTATACCTCTTAAATATATGCATACTACTGTTGAAACACTCTGCTTAGATGACGTAAGAATGTCCGGTCGGCTTCTTGCACTTTTTATAGCATCATTATGTAACGATTTTGTGGAGGGGTTGACATGCTTTTAAAGCAACTTTCAGAAGCCTTTGGTGTTTCTGGAGCAGAAGATGAGGTTAGAGATGTTCTACGACAAGAATTGACCAATATAGGGGAAATCAGAACCGATACTCTGGGAAACCTTTTTATTGAAAAAACTGTGAAGTTAGGTGAACCAAGATTAATGTTATGTGCTCATATGGATGAAGTAGGTCTTATGATAAAATATATTGACACAAACGGCTTACTTAGATTTAATACAGTGGGTGGTATCGACGACAGAATCCTTGTATCTAAAACAGTAATTGTTGGACCGAATAAAATAAAAGGTGTAATAGGAGCCAAGGCCATTCACTTGCAAGAACCAAAGGAAAGAGAAACACCTTTAAAATCTAAGAATTTATATATAGATATTGGTGCAAAAGACAAAGGGGATGCAGAAAAAAAAGTAAAAATAGGTGATTATGCAGTTTTTGATACAAAATTCAGAATGATAGATAAAATTATTATGGAAAAAGCTTTTGATGATCGAATTGGATGTTATATTATTTCGGAAATATTAAAGAAAACTTATGATATACCTATTACAGGAGTATTTACCGTTCAGGAAGAAATAGGGCTTCGCGGCTCAGCTACAGCAGCCTATGCTATTAATCCTGATTTTGCCATTGTTGTAGAAGGGACTTTTGCTTCTGATGTGCCTGACACCAAAGAGGAATTCCATTGTACGACTTTAGGAAGTGGTCCAGCAATTACTTTTATGGATATGACATATGTAGCAGAAAAAAAGTTAATAAACAATGTTATAAACATAGCAAAAAAGAATAACATACCTTATCAATTTAAAAGAACTGCCTTTGGAGGTACTGACGGAGGTCGTATATATACTACCCGCCAAGGGATACCAACTATAATTCTTTCAGTACCCTGTAGATATATACATTCTCCTATTGGTATAAGTAACTTTGAAGATATAATTCATACAACTTCTTTAGTAGATCTGATAATACAAGATTTTCAGGAAAGGGGAATATGATAAATAATGTATGCTTTATTAAAAGAGCTTACATCAGTCTTTGGGCCATCGGGTAATGAAGATGAAATACGAGAGATCGGAAGAGC
>JAQWCA010000054.1 GCA_028706065.1 Tepidanaerobacteraceae bacterium | reverse complement strand
TTACACTCATCTGATACCCATTAATATAAATATATTATTGCAAAACATAGATATAGATTTAATCAAGACCGTTATAGATAGAATTCACGATAAAGACGAGTTGTGGTTGTTATTTAGAAAAGATATACTTAGTGCTGTCCAAATATTGTTGGTTAAGATTGTGATCTTAGGTATATCGGGGGCAATATTCACTGCTTTTTTATTTAAGTTCAAGAAGAACGATTTGATAACTTGTGTTGTAATAAGCTTACTTTTCATTACCATTATATTAAGCTCTGTTTACATGTCTTATGACATAACAGCTTTTGAAAAGCCCGAGTATTTTGGGACATTAAAAGCTGCTCCTTGGCTAATTGATATTTGGAACAAAGGTATTTCTCAATTAAGTGAGTTGGGACAACAATTAAAAAATATGTCTGACAGTATATCAATGGTTTTTTCAAAAATGGATAATCTTGCTTCAACTGAAGAATCAGTGGTTCGGGTTTTACATGTCAGTGATATTCATAATAATCCAGCCGCATTTGACTTTATGGAACAGATAATTACTAATTTTAATGTTGATATTGTTGTTGATACCGGTGATATCACCGATTATGGCACATTTATAGAAGATATGATTATAAATAAAATACCCCAATTGCCAGTTGATTACGTTTTCACTGCAGGAAACCACGATTCGCCTAAAACTCTAGATATAATAACAAAAATTGATAATGTCACAGTTCTGGATGGCAAAGTGACTAATATAAAAGGCATTAATATTTTAGGTTTTTCCGACCCTGCTTCTAAGACAGTTGATATAGATTCATCTGATCAACTCGATATTTTTCAGCTCAACTTATTGATTCAGGAGAAGCTTGATTCATTAAATAAAATACCGGATATCTTAGCTGTACATAATCCTAAAGCTACGGAAAATTTAAGCGGTGCAGTGCCTATAATACTAAATGGACATGTTCATAAAACTTATTTAAATGAGGAAAACAACTCCCTTATAATAAATGCAGGAACTACCGGTGCTGCAGGTATACGAGGAATGCAATCCAAAGGTGATATACCATACTCTGCTGTGTTATTATACTTTAAAAAAGATGAAGATATAGAAAAACCTCAATTATTTGCCGTTGATATAATTAAAATATCTAATTTTAAAGCAGGTTTCCAGGTAGAAAGAAATTTCTTTAATCAGGAGGATGGTAAATGAGCTTTTATCAAAAACTCTACTGAAAAATCCTATTTGACTCTGAGGAAGTATGTTAATATAATATATTTAAGAACAAATGTTTGGAGGTATTATATAAAATGGCTGAAAAACAACAAGCTTTAGAAATGGCTCTTGCGCAGATTGAACGGCAATTTGGCAAAGGTTCTATAATGAGATTAGGTGAAGCCAAGGCTAGATTTAATATTGAGTCAATTTCAACCGGAGCTTTACCATTGGATATAGCTTTAGGGATTGGTGGACTTCCCAGAGGCAGAGTAGTAGAAATATTTGGCCCCGAGTCTTCTGGGAAAACAACTGTTGCATTACATGTAATTGCTGAGGCGCAAAAAAATGGTGGGACAGCGGCCTTTATTGATGCCGAACACGCATTGGACCCAACCTATGCTAAAAAATTGGGAGTTGATACTGATAACTTATTGATATCTCAGCCTGACACTGGTGAACAAGCTCTTGAAATAGCAGAAGCCCTAGTTCGAAGTGGTGCAGTGGATGTAGTAGTTATTGACTCCGTGGCGGCTCTTGTACCTAAAGCTGAAATAGATGGGGAAATGGGAGATGCTCATGTAGGTTTGCAGGCTAGGCTAATGTCCCAGGCTTTAAGAAAGCTGTCTGGAGCTATAAGTAAATCAAAGACAGTAGCTATTTTTATAAATCAACTCAGAGAAAAGGTAGGAATTATGTTTGGCAATCCTGAAACAACTCCCGGTGGTAGAGCCCTGAAATTTTATGCTTCGGTGCGCTTGGATGTTCGCAGGAGTGAAATTATAAAACAGGGTGATGAGATGTTAGGAAATAAGACTCGGGTCAAGGTGGTTAAAAACAAGGTTGCTCCTCCGTTTAGAAAGGCGGAATTTGATATAATCTATGGTGAAGGCATTTCTAAGGAAGGGTGTATATTAGACTTTGGTGTTACGGAAGGCTATATTAAAAAGAGTGGTGCTTGGTATTCCTATGGAAAAGAAAGAGTTGGCCAAGGTCGAGAAAATGCAAAACAGTACATGAGGGAGCATCCAGAAGTTTTGCAAAATGTAGAGCAGCAAATAAGGCAAAAATATAATCTGATTAAGACTGAACCCGAAAAAAAATCTAAATCTAAAGAAGGAGCATAAAATGCGATTTCTTTTTTTTACAGATACACACATCAGAGGAACTAATCCACAAAATAGAAAAGACAACTTTTTGAAAACATTACATACCAAAATGGAGGAAGTTCTAGATATTGCCAAGAGAAATAATGTTGATATATTATTACATGGAGGGGATATCTTTGACAGACCAGATATTTCGCCTTCATTAGTTCGGGATTTTATACTTTTAATAAACAAGCATGCACTACCTATTTATGCCGTAGCGGGGAATCATGATATATATGGTCAAAATCCACTAACAATAAATCGAACAATGTTGGGCCTGTTGGATGGTGCAGATGTTGTTAGATTAATAAAACCCGGAGAAAAAATATATTTTACAGATAATCAAAAAAAAATACAACTTTCCGGACAACATTATTTTTATGGAATTGATTCTGACCATGGGCGAAAAAACTATATAGTAAAAAAAGAAGTAGGTGTAGATATTGCCATACATATGATTCATGGGATGCTTTTAGAAAAACCCTTTTTTGAAGGTATGGCTTACACATTAATTGATGAAATACTAGAAACCGAAGCAGATGTAACTCTATGTGGGCATTATCATACAGGATTTAACATCAAGTGTATCAATGAAAAATACTTCATAAATCCGGGAAGTCTAGTAAGAATCAATAACAGTTTAAATGAGTTTTTAAGAATTCCTAAAGTGATAATTATCACTTTAGGAGATGAAATAACAATAAAAGAAATTTGTCTTACACATGCATTGGCAGGAGAAGATGTGCTGGATCGGTCCAGAGTAGAAGCAATGTCTTTTAGGGAGAAAAAGTTATCGGAATTTGTTCAAAGTGTTTATTCTACGGGCCGATATAACACTTTTGATATTAATCACATTCTGGAGCAAATTTCAAAACAGCAAAATTTAAAACAAGAAGTAATTTTTGAAGCATTGAAGAGAATAGGTAAAGCACAGGAGTTTTTAGGAAATGGGGATAGCTTTGAGGTGAGCTGATTTGAGTTTAATTAAAAGTCTTAAACTAAAAAACTTTCAATCTCACAAAGAAAGTAAAATAATTTTCGATGAAGGCTTGACGGTAATATTAGGGCAAACAGATCAAGGCAAAAGTGCTATTATAAGGGCATTGAAATGGGTTCTATATAATGAACCGCGAGGGACGGATTTTATAACGGCTGGTTGCCGATTATGCCGTGTTACACTGCAAATGAAAGACGGTTCGGTGATAACCAGAGAAAGAGATGGTCAAAAAAACCGATATATATTAATACAAAATGGAGATGAACAGGTTTTTGAAGGATTCGGTTACAATGTTCCTTTAGAAATAATAAGAGCTCACGGAATACCTAAAATATATATAGATAGAGATGCTACATCAGCGGTAAATCTTGCGGAACAACTGGAAGCCCCTTTTCTCATATCAGAAAGTGGAAGCAATCGTGCTAAAGCGTTGGGGAGGCTTGTGGGTATTCATATTATAGATGCTGCTCAGAGAACTACTTTAAAAGATTTGATAGATACCGAACAAAGGTGCAAATCATTAGAGAATGACATTACTTCTTTAAAAGAAGAGTTAAAATCGTATAAAGATATTGAGAGACTTGCCGAAAAAATATCCTATTTAAAAGTAATTCTTGAAGAGCTAAAGCAAAAGAGAAAATATTTGTTAAAACTATTGCAAATACGACAAGATTTGGGGCCGACAGATTACGAGATTAAAGATACCGTGACTATCCTGTCTAAAATCAGTTTTATTGATAAAGTTGAAAGGTATATTTTGATGCTAGATGTACTTCATGCCAAATATGGTTCCTTATATGAACTAAGAAATAGACTTAGTAATATAACTCATTTTATAAAAGTAGAAGAACAAGTTGTTAATATGACGCATAGCCTTGTACCAGCGGAACAATCATATTTCACTGCTTTAGAATTAAACATAAAGTTGGGGAAATTGGTAGAAATTCATGATAACATTAAAAATAACGATACAAATATGGAGCACACAAAAAAAATATTAGATAGCACTAAAGAAGTTTCGATGGCTGATAAAATATCTTTCGAGGTTATAAAATTATCGGAAGTAATGAAAAGATATTCTGCATTTTATCATCGATGGGAATCTATAAATCAACAGTTAGATATTCAAAAAAAGGAATTGAATAAATATGTTTATATTGAAGAAATTCAAGATTATTCCAACTCTTTATCCGAAAAGATATTAGAATTGTCTTCACTTAATGATATGCACAAAGCAATATCAGCAGTTGAATTATCTATTACAAAAGGCGAAAGTTACTTACAAAAGGTTATCGCCAATCTGAACTTCATGGCAAAAGAATACAGCTTAATACTTAAAAAATTTTCTATTTGCCCTACGTGCTTGAAACCGATGGATGAAAAAACAACTCAAAAAATAATTATTGATATACTAAAATAAAGCTTTAAGAGGTGAAAATCATGGATCCGGAAAAAGAGATTCACGAGTTAAAACAAAAAATAGATAAGGCAAAGGCCATGAGGTATAAAGCTGAAGCACGTCTAGAAGAGCTTCAGAAACAACGACAACAGCTTCTTGATGAATTAGATAAATTGAATGTAAAACCGGAGGAATTAGATAATGAAATTAAAAATATCAGCATTCAAATCGAGGACTTGCTTAAAAAAGCAAAAGGCTTGCTTCCTGAAAATTTAGGGGTGTAAAAATGATTAAGAATTTTGACTGTGCTATAGCAGATACCGAGAAACTTATTAATCAATTAACCGTTGAATATGCTATGAAAAAAAGCATTAAAGATAAGTTGGAAAAAGATTTAAGCATCAAACAAAATGAACTTAAGCAATTAACAGATCTAGTAGATACATTGGAACAGGTAAGACTTTTACTTCAAAGGACTTCGGAATATGCACGAGAACAAATAAAACAACAGATTGAAATGCTGGTCACGCACTGCCTACAATTTGTATTTGGCCCCAATCTTGAATTTACGATTGAGTTAAATGAAATTCGAGGCAAAACCAGCGCCGAATTTTTTGTTATATCGATCTACGATGATGAAAAGATTAAAACTAAGCCTCAGGATGCGAGGGGCGGAGGGGTTGTTGATGTTATTTCCTTGGCCCTTAGGATAGCAGTAATTCAAAATACCGATACATATAAAGATGGGCCACTAATCTTAGATGAGCCTGCAAAGCATCTTAGTAGTGAATATATTGGCAATGTTGCACAGTTTTTGAAACAAATAAGTGACGTTTTTCAGCGTCAGATTATTATGGTAACACATAATCAATACTTAAGTGAAATTGCAGATTTATCATATAAAGTTGAATTAAAAGGTGGAGTTAGTGATATAACTGTATATAATCCTGTACATTGAACATGAGTTTTTAGTATTTTTGTTTTTCTTGACATGATTATTAAAAAAGTATAAAATTAAAATGATATAAAGCATGGTTTAAACTGTAGTCTTAGCGTCTGGGGGCACGATCTTGTAAATTAAATTAGAGTCTACTCTATTTAATTAAAAAAAACCGAGTTCCCTCGGTTTTATTGTTTTTTATGTTACAGGAGGTGAAAAAGTATCAACAGTGTGAACATGATAATCCCACTAGCAACTGGATTAATAGCTTTAGCTGCCGGATATTTAATTCGGAAATATATTGCTGAAGCCAAAATAAACTCGGCGGAAGAGTCGGCAAAAAAAATAATACAAGAGGCTGAAAATAAAGCAGGATCAATCAAGCGAGAATCTCTCCTAGAAGCCAAAGAAGAAATATTGAAGCTTAGGAACGAAGCTGAGAAAGAGCAGCGTGAGAGAAGAAATGAACTGCAGCGTTCTGAAAGAAGATTGATTCAAAAAGAAGAATCGCTAGATAGAAAGATTGAGGCTATTGAAAAGAAGGAGGATGCCTTCTCCAGAAGACAAAATGAAATAAATCAAATTCACGAGAAGGTAAATGAACTATATTCACAGCAACTCATGGAATTAGAACGTATTTCATCTTTGACTACTGAAGAAGCTAAAGAGTTTTTATTAAATAAAATAAAAGATGAAATTCGCCATGATGCGGCTATGATGATTAAGGAAATTGAAACCCAGGCAAAGGAAGAAGCCCAAAAAAGGGCTAAAGAAATTATATCCTGTGCCATTCAAAAATGTGCAGCAGATCAGGTGACTGAGACTACGGTTTCTGTAGTTGCTCTGCCAAATGATGAAATGAAGGGTCGTATTATAGGTAGAGAAGGTCGAAATATAAGAGCCTTAGAAACCCTTACTGGAATAGATTTGATTATTGATGACACTCCAGAGGCAGTAATCCTTTCTGGGTTTGATCCTATTAGGCGCCAAGTGGCCAAAATAGCTTTGGAAAAACTTATTTTGGATGGAAGAATCCATCCTGCTCGAATTGAAGAAATGGTAGAAAAAGCCCAAAAAGAAGTAGATAGTATAATAAGAGATGAAGGTGAAAAGGCAACCTTTGACACTCATATTCATGGGCTACACAGTGACCTTCTAAAACATCTTGGAAAATTATATTTTAGGACCAGCTATGGTCAAAGTGTTTTACACCATTCCATAGAAGTTGCTCACTTAGCAGGAGCAATGGCAGCCGAATTGGGAGTCGATATTAAACTTACAAAAAGAGCTGGCTTATTACACGACATAGGCAAAAGCGTGGATCAGGATATAGAAGGGCCTCATGCATTAATAGGCTCAGAATTGGCTAAAAAATATGGGGAATCCTTTGATGTTGTAAATGCAATAGCATCTCACCATAATGATGTTGAGCCTCAAACGGTTGAAGCTATATTGGTTCAGGCGGCAGATGCTGTCTCGGCAGCCAGACCTGGAGCCAGAAGAGAAACATTAGAAGCATATATCAAGCGTCTGGAAAAACTTGAAGAAATAGCGAACTCATTTTCTGGTGTTGAAAAGTCTTTTGCTATACAAGCCGGCAGAGAAATTCGTATTATGGTTAAGCCTGAAGATATTGACGATTTAGGCGTGCTAGAAATAGCAAGAGGTATTGCGAAAAAAGTAGAAGAAGAATTGGAGTATCCTGGTCAAATCAAGGTAAATGTTATTAGAGAGACTCGGGCTACTGAATATGCAAAATAAAGTGCGCATCTTTTGCGCACTTTTTTTAAAATAAATGATAATCATAATGATTATGTCTATGATATAAAAACATTATTGGAAGCAAAATAATATATACGGGAGCTGAAAGAAATGAAGAAATTAAGAATATTGATGATTGGAGATATAGTAGGGAGACCCGGGAGAACAATCGTAAGAGAAAAGCTCTCATTTTTAAGAAAAAAGTATGAAGTAAATTTTGTTATTGCCAATGGCGAAAATGCTGCTGGAGGCAATGGCATCACGGAGAAAATTACTCAAGAGCTATTGATAAGTGGTGTTGATTTTATAACAATGGGAAATCATGTTTGGGATAATAAAGATGTCTTTAATTTTATCGATAAGGAAACTCGGATGACCAGACCGGCAAATTATCCTACAAACGTTCCCGGTCAAGGATATCAGTTAATTCAAGTGGGATTAGGCCCCGTGATAGGGATAATAAATATTTCCGGTAGAACTTTCATGCCACCCTTGGATTGCCCTTTTAAAACTGCGGATAAATTGATCCACGAGATAAAAAGTAAAACGAAGTTGATTATTGTTGATTTTCATGCTGAAGCTACTTCAGAAAAGATAGCTATGGGATTGTATCTGGATGGGAGGGTTTCCCTAGTAGCAGGGACACATACACATGTACAGACTGCAGATGAAAAAATACTTGCAAACGGTACTGCTTTCATAACTGATATAGGAATGACCGGTCCAAGTGATTCTGTTTTAGGTATGAAAAAAGAAAGGGTCATAAGCAAATTCATTAATCAAATGCCTGTAAGATTTGAAGTGGCAAAAGGACCTGCAGAAATAAACGGAATACTTGTGGATATTGATGAATTATCAGGTAAAGCTTTGATGATTCAAAGAATTCGAGAATTGGCATAAAATTAAAATTTTTTTTCAAAAAACAAGGACTTTTCGTTAAAATATCGAATAGAATATTTAAAAGCAAATTATGCAGGGAGGAATTAAATAATGGAAGTGTTAAAAGTATCAGCTAAATCCAATCCAAATTCGGTGGCAGGAGCTCTGGCAGGTGTTTTGAGAGAAAGAGGAGGAGCCGAAATTCAGGCGGTTGGCGCAGGAGCATTGAATCAAGCAGTGAAGGCAGTAGCCATTGCAAGGGGATTTGTTGCCCCTAGTGGGGTTGACTTAATTTGTATCCCCGCTTTTACTGATATTGAAATTGATGGACAGGAACGAACGGCAATGAAGCTTATTGTCGAACCACGTTAATTTACAGGTTTTATTTATAGATATATATTTATTGTTGTTTTTAAATGGCATTCAACCTAATTTAGGTCTGAATGCCTTCTATGTTTCTTCTAAATTTCATACTCACTGCTTAATAAATATAATTGAAAAACATACTAATAAAAAAATGGAGGGTAAAGATGAATGTAGATCTACATATACATACCACTTTTTCTGACGGTTTGCTTACGCCTAATCAAGTAGTAATAGAAGCTTCGAGACTTCATTTGAAAGCAATAGCAATTACAGATCATGATACGGTTGAGGGTGTGCCATTAGCATTAAGTGAAGCTGAGAAACACACAGAATTAGAAGTAATTCCCGGTATTGAATTGAGTACTGATTGGAAATGCCAAGAAGTTCATATTTTGGGATATTACCTCGACTACCTAGATTGTAATTTAAAGACAACTATTTTGAAATTTCAACAAGGAAGAAAAAGACGGGTAGGGAAAATAATTGAAAGACTTAAAGAGATAGGTATTAATATTGCAATGAAAGATGTGGAATTTAAATCATTGGGGCCTTCGTTAGGAAGACCGCATGTTGCATCGGTATTGATAGAAAAAGGCTATGTCAACTCGATAGATGAAGCCTTTGAAAAATATTTAGACATGGGGAAACCAGCTTATATACCTAGAGAAAAAGTAACTCCTTTCAATGCAATTGATATCATCAAGAAAAGTAACGGTATCCCGGTTTTGGCCCATCCTGGTCTTCTCAAAAATCAAAGTATTATAGATGATCTAATATCAAATGGTATAATGGGTATTGAAGTTTACCATAAAAACCACACCCCTGCCCAAATAGATTATTATTCTAGATTAGCATTAAAGAGCAATCTACTGATAACAGGGGGTTCTGATTGTCATGGGGAACATCCGCTTCTTTTAGGTAGTTATAAAATTCCTAAAAAACATTTTGAAGAATTGAAAAAGGTCAAACGTGCTATACTGAGCAATAAATAATACTCGGTTTTAATTGCAAAAGAATCTTAGTGCTTCTGTCTATAATGTTTTATGATGATGTGTCGCCATTACATGGTTATATGATTGATTCGACAAATAAATTCTTAAAATTATTTATGATAAGTATGTATACAATAATCCAATAAATAAAATGGCTTTTATTTTTTATTAATCAAGCAGGATTCTTGATATTTATGGTGAATAATATATATTGTAAGCAGCATAGGTCACCTTAGGGGGCCAATAAACCTTTTTAGGATGATTTAATATGACTCAATTCAAGGCAAAAAAGATCCCTCTTTATATCCAAATAAAAGAATATATT
>JAQWCA010000344.1 GCA_028706065.1 Tepidanaerobacteraceae bacterium | reverse complement strand
CACATGGGTAAAGCAATGAAGAGCGACATGTAAACCCCATCAGCACCGGAAGCTAAATTACTGGCGGCACCAGATAAAAGAATCGCTGTTCCCGACAATAATAGAGTCGGCCCTATGCGTTCACCCACCATTGTGGTCACTTTTTGAAATGTACGGTATGAAAAACCGAGATCGCCTTGCAGAAAGGCCTTTACCCAACTGAAATATTGTACATAAACAGGCTTGTCTATGCCAAGGGCTGCGGCACGACGAATAGCATCAGCTTCAGTCATCCCAGGTTCAGCCAGCAAGGCATCCAAAGGTGTACCCGGAGCTAGATTTGCGATTGCGAAAACAAAGACTGTAATACCAAAAAAAGTTACAATGCTCAACAATAAACGTCGTATTATATACTTCCCCATATGTAGCCCTCCTTTTCATTGAACCTGAATAATAATTCCAAACCCGGTCGGCTGTCCTGATTCACAACTAATTCTAAACTTTTTAAAAATATTAAATGGCTCCCTATATTTTCCCAATATTGTTTTAAAAAATCTAATTATCACTATATGTTGTATTATATCATCTTAAATCATTTTGATATAATCTATAATATCAAAAAATAGACCACTTGTAAATAGTTTAAATCTTTATAAGACTATCATAAAGTATGAAAGACGGTTTTTTAACCGTCTATACTAACACGCCCATCAATAAAATATTGATCTATTTGTATGTAAAAACATTATATGTTAACGGCTGATAGTCGAGATCGAAACTTAAATCTCAAATTTAAACCGATCACCTCTTATAAGAGTTTTTACGTATTCAATGGGCATATCATCTTGAGATTTTACAATCGCACTTAAAAGAAACAAAGGTTGCCCTACCTGAATATCAAGCAGAGCCGCTTCATATTTGTTACTTAAAACAATTTCAAGACTTCGCTTTGACTTTGCCGGAATTACATTATACTTTTCTTCTAAAAATTGATATAGTGAACCTATGCTAATATCAGCTTCCATTACAAGTGGGAACTCTTTATATAATAAAAACGTCTTTTCAATCATTACCGGTTCACTGTCAGCAAGGCGAAGTCTTTCAATATTGATAACCTGGTCGTCTAACTCTATACCTAAATATTTCTGAATCGTCGGTGTAGGATTAGTCACATTTATACTTAAAACCCTTGAGCTTGGAGTTAGCCCTGCTTCAAGCATCCTGTGACTAAAACTATTAACAGATATTAGTTCTCGTTTTATCTTAGGCATCGACACAAAAGTTCCTTTGCCTTGTTTTTTTATAAGTAAACCTTCTTCAACTAAGTCATTAACAGCCCGTCTAATTGTTATACGACTTGCATTATATTTTTCTACGAGTTCCTGCTCAGTTGGGATTTGTTGATTTGGTTTTAAATTTCCCCTTTCAATTTCGGCCCGTATAATCTCTCTTATCTGATGATATAATGGAATAGCTATATTATTTTTTAACATTGTTGTCACCCCCTCATCTTACACCTATCGACAACCCAAAGATATATAAGTCTTATTGTCAGATTTTAGATGTTGTAAATCTCATATCCTTAAGTAAGCAAGTTAGATAGCAAGCATATAAATATTGCATCACAATACATCCTATTAACTATTATGATATATAATATATTATAATAACTTAGTAATTCTTGCAACTGTTTGATTCTTCTATATAAACCTTTATTTTATAATTTTTTGGTCAGCATATAATGTGTTTAGTTGTAGGCTTTTTATAGTAGAATCCTATTTTGATTGCGTTTTTGTTCGTTTAACAGTGATTCTCTAACCTAAATACTTTTCTATTGCCCAAGCAGCACCCTCATCATGAAATCCTTCCGGGGTCACTGCTACATGAGGAGGGAGTTTGGGCAAGTAGTCATAATGTCTGACAAACACCGCATGTTTTGCATAGTTTAACATGGGAACATCACTTTCACCGTCACCTACCGCCAAAACCTCCTCAGGTGAAATACGAAGCTTTTCACACAGTGCTTTAAGCCCACGGCCTTTATCACATGTGCCGCTGTTTATTTCACAAAGATATGGATATGAACGAGTGCACTTTAGGTTTGAGAGCTTTTTTGGCCACATATCATAAATCTTAAGGGCCTTCTCACTGCTCTCGGTAATCAGCATAATCTTGGCCGCATCTTCCCGTGTGAGATCTTCGGGATTTTCCGCCACTTTAATGTTTCTCATTCCAAAAACCTCAAGCCTGTCTATCAACCATTCCTGATCTATGGGTAAGTTACAGTGAAGATGTATCTCATCCGGTTGAAATATCGTTGTAGCAACACCGGGTATTTTTGCGCTGAATTGAATAATTTCGTCAGCCTCGCGGGCAGTTAAAAAATCCTTCCACAATATACTTCGCCCCAAGTATATTAGGGCACCGTTGTTTAAAACTAATGGAGTTTGGGAATCAAGACCCAGAGCCCCCATTACATTTTTTACACCATCACGATGCCTCCCGGTTACCAAAGCAATTCTTATACC
>JAQWCA010000053.1 GCA_028706065.1 Tepidanaerobacteraceae bacterium | reverse complement strand
CAGCTGCTAATTCGGTTCAAGACGGTATTTGAGCGGCAGATAAACATTATAGGTACAGGGACCCCGACAATAGCTGTAAAAATTAGAAATAGCCGAGGGACAAAGCTTCTGTTTAGGCTTCAGAAGATTTTGGACGAAATAAAGGCTATGCAGGAATCCTGCAGTGTAGTATAATAAAGGAAACTTAAACTGGGAACGAGGAGGATTTTATGAAATCGACTAAAGTTTTAAGCTTATTACTGATAGCTATCATTGCTCTAGCGGGTTGTGGTATTATAGAAAAAGATGAAACCGAGGGCAAGGTAATCGATGGTAAAGAGGTTATGGCAAAAGTCAATGATAAAATGATTTTAAAATCCGATTATGACCGTCAGGTAAACCAGGTGAAAAGCGCATTGGAGGCCAATGGCCAAGACTTTTCCACGACTGAAGGTAAGAAGATATTTAAAGATATAAAAGAAAAGGTTCTTGAAGCTATGATAAGCGAAGAATTAATATTACAACAGGCAAAAGATAATGACATCGTCATGGAGGAAGGTGAAATACAACAGGCTATAAATGATCTTGAAGAATATCACGGTGGTAAAGAGGCTCTAGACAAATACTTGGAACAACAGGGTTTTGATCGACAGTCTTTTGAGGTATTGGTTGAAGAGCAGCTAACAATAAATCTAGTTAAAGAAAAGCTTACATCTCACATAAAGGTTACCGATGAGGAAGTAAAAAAATACTTTGATGATAACAAAGATATGTTCGAGCTACCTGCACCTGAAATTCGTGCAAGTCATATACTAGTAGATACTGAGGAAATGGCCAAAAAAATAATCGGTGAAATTAATGCCGGAGCTGATTTTGCCGAAATGGCAAAAAAGTATTCCAAAGATGGCACTAAAGATGTGGGCGGGGATTTGGGATATTTTCCTAAAGGTAAGATGGTACCGGAATTTGAACAAGCAGCTTTTGCGTTAAAACCTGGTGAGATGAGTGATATTGTTAAAAGTGAACATGGTTACCATATAATTAAAGTTACTGACGAAAGAACCTCTCTAAGCTTTGATGATGCTAAAGACTATATAAAATACAATTTGGAAAATACCAAGAAAGAAGAGGAAATGACTAAACTCCTGGATAAGTGGGAAAAACAATCTAATGTTGAAAAATATTTATAGATAATCTTATGTTGCCTTTAATGAATAGAACTGCCATGTGCGTTATATACTATATATGAAAGAAAAACCAGTACACGAGGAGGGAAATAAAATTGAAGGCAACAGGAATTGTTCGGCGCATAGATGATCTTGGCCGGGTTGTGATACCCAAAGAAATCCGTCGGACCCTCAGAATTCGCGAAGGCGACCCTCTTGAGATATTTACCGATCGGGAAGGGGAGGTAATACTAAAGAAGTATTCCCCTATCGGGGAGTTGGGGGACTTTGCAAAGGAATACGCTGATTCACTTCATGATTCTGTAAATCATATAACGTGCATTGCTGATAGAGATGCCATAATAGCTGTTGCCGGTGCACCCAAAAAGGAGTATATGGACAAGTCCGTAAGCCCCACTCTGGAAAAGATCATGGACGAACGCAAAACTGTTCTTATAGAGAAGACCAATGAAAAGGATTATGTTAGAGTTACCATGGATGAGGAAGAAGGTAAAACCAAATACTCAAGCCAGGTTGTTTGCCCGATTATTGCAGAAGGCGATCCCATAGGTGCAGTTATACTTCTTTCCAAGGATCTTAATACCATAATGGGGGATATGGAGGTCAAGGTTGCCGAAACAGCGGCGGGATTTTTGGCAAAGCAAATGGAACAATAAAAAAATAGCAGCTTAAGCTGCTATTTTTTTATTGTTTTCTTAAACTACTTATAATTCTTTTTGTGGCCCTGCTGCAATTACTTCTGGAGCAATATCTGAAAACTTGGTGATATTTTTAATAAAGCTTTCTGCAAGTTTTTTAGCCGTTTGGTCATATGCGGTCTGATCGCTCCATGTATATTTGGGGTTTAGTACTTTGCTGGGAACATCGGGGCAAGATTTGGGTATCATTAGTTTGAAAATAGGATCCTGTTCGTATTCGATGGAATCGATCTCACCGTCTAATGCAGCTTTAATCATGGCCCGCGTGTATTTTAAATCCATGCGTTTGCCTACACCGTAAGAGCCACCGGACCATCCGGTGTTGACAAGAAATACATTGACATCGTGTTGTTCGATTTTTTCACCGAGTAGCTCGGCGTAAACCATGGGAGAAAGGGGCAAAAACGGAGCTCCGAAACATGATGAAAAAGTTGCTTGGGGTTCGGTTATACCTCTTTCAGTGCCTGCAAGTTTGCTGGTATAACCGGAAATAAAGTAATACATAGCTTGTTCTTTAGTTAATTTTGCAATAGGCGGTAGCACTCCAAAGGCATCGGCCGTCAGAAACACCACTGTTTTAGGATGATCTCCCAGACCCGGGATAACAGCACCGGGAATATATTTTACCGGGTAGCCGGCTCTGGTATTTTCCGTGATTTTGCCGTTGCTATAATCGGGAACTTTTGTTTTTTCATCTACCATGACGTTTTCCAGGATAGCACCGAATTTTATGGCATCGTAGATCTGAGGCTCTTTTTCCCAACTTAGATCAATGCATTTTGCATAACATCCACCTTCAAAATTAAAGATACCGTTTTCAGACCATCCATGCTGATCGTCACCTATAAGGAATCTATCAGGGTCAGCGGAAAGTGTAGTTTTCCCGGTACCGGAAAGCCCGAAGAACAATGCTGTAGATTTATCTTTTCCCACATTGGCGGAGCAGTGCATAGAAAGAACTTTCTGTTTGGGCATGAGGTAGTTCATCACTGAGAATACGGATTTCTTGATTTCACCGGCATATTGGCTTCCACCGATAATGACCATTTTTTCCTCAAAGTTTATGATGATAAAAGCTTCTGAATTTAAATCATACTTTTTCGGATTGGCTGCTTTAAAGCCGGGTGCACATATAACGGTAAAACCGGGTTCGAAGTTTTGGAGTTCTTCTTCAGTAGGAGCGATAAAGAGCTGGTTACAGAAAAGGCCTTGGTAGGCGTATTCGTTGATAAAGCGGATGGGTAGCCGATATTTGTGGTCAGCTCCTGCATAACCGTCAAATACAAAGATGTCACGTTTTTGAAGATATGATAAAAGTTGGCTTAATAAGTTTTCAAAATTTTCCTTGGCTATTGGTTTATTATTTCCCCACCAAATTTCATCGTGAACAGAAGGCTCATCTACGATGAATTTATCATGAGGTGAACGTCCGGTATATTTTCCGGTAAAGACGTTCATGGCACCGCTGTCAGTTAGAAAACCCTCTCCTCTCTTTAACGCTTCCTCTACAAGGAGTGGAACCGAAAGATTTTTGTAAATGTGTTTTGTGTTAATAAGACCTATGGAAGTTAGTTTATCCATTAGTGAAACCTCCAATTTCAAAAAACTATATTTTAAAATCTATTATATAACATTTTTTAAATCCTTACTAGATAATTTTTTGCTATTATGGGCGAAAAAATGCGGACAGCTTAATGATAGAGCTTTTTTTAAAGAATTGCGTACATAAAAACGGTGTACCTGTATACGAAACAGGAGCGAATGTTTTGCCAAATAAATATTGCCGCACATACTCGAATAGAATATAATAGATGAAGAGTTTAAACGAAAGGCGGACAATTTCTTTGCAAAACAAGAAGGATTCCTTTTTGAAAGGTGCTTTAATTTTAACAGTAGCAGGATTTTTGGTAAAAATATTGGGAGCCATATACAGAATTCCTTTAGCATTTTTGATAAAAGATGAGGGAATGGGTCTATATCAAATGGCATATCCTATATACTTGATATTGCTTTCTATTTCCACTGCCGGTCTACCGACGGCTATCTCTAAGATGGTGGCAGAAGATGTAGCATTAGGTCGTTTTAAGAATGCTTATAGGATATTTATTGTCTCTTTAGTAGTTCTTGCTTCAGTGGGTATTGGCTTAACCCTTATCTTGGTAACAGGAGCTGAACAGCTGGCAGTAAAAGTTTACCAAAATCCCAAGGCTTTTTATTCCATTATCAGCATTGCACCGGCTATATTTTTTGTTTCAATAATGTCGTGTTTTCGAGGTTATTTCCAAGGTCTTCAAGATATGACTCCTTCAGCAGTTTCCCAGGTAGTGGAGCAGATAGGTCGAGTGATAACTGTATTTGTATTAGCTAAACTGTTTTTACCCTACGGTGTGGAATACGCCGCAGCAGGAGCAGCCTTTGGTCCGGTTGCCGGGTCTATAGTAGGGCTTATAGTTCTCATCATGGTGTATTATAACAGAAAAAAAACTTTCACTCAAAAAATAAAGTTTGATACTGACAGTAGCTTAGAAAGTCCTACACATATAATAAGCCGTTTATTCACCTTCGCTGTGCCTATAACCTTGGGAGGTTTAATTAGTCCCTTTATGAACCTAGCTGATGCGGCTATTGTGAGTAAACGGTTGCAGGAAGCCGGTTATTCAGTCAAACGGTCGACAGAACTCTTTGGGCAGTTAACAGGCATGGCGGCTCCTCTGATAAACCTGCCCGTTGTTGTTACTACAGCACTGTCTGCCAGCCTAGTGCCTGCTATTTCCGAGGCTATGGCTTTACGAAACAGACAGATGGTGGCTTCCAGAGCTGAGACCGGTATGAGAATGAGCGTTATATTTGCATTACCGGCAGCGGTGGGCATGTTTGTGTTGGCTGATCCAATAACCGTTCTCTTGTATAAAAATGCCGAGGCCGGAGTTTCTTTGGGAATTCTTGCATGGGGAGTTGTGTTTTTAGCTCTTACACAAACTACAACAGGTATACTTCAGGGTATAGGCAAGACCATGATTCCTGTGAAAAATATGTTGATTGGGGCAGTTATCAAAGTATTTTTGAATTATTTTCTTACGGGGATTCCCAGTATTAATATAAGGGGTGCAGCCCTCGGAACGGTAGTAGGGTATTTGATACCGGCACTTTTAAACTCAGCGGCAGTGGGCCATTGGACCTCTCTAATCATAGATTTGAATTATATGGTGGTTAAACCAACTTTTGCAGCTGCTTTGATGGGAGTAAGTGTTAAATTTATCCATGTGAAATTTATGGCTGTAGGTCTTACTCAAAATAAAGCTACGATAGCAGCCATAGCTTTTGGAGCATTAATATATGTTGTAATATTACTTCTAATCGGTGGTATTAGAAAAAACGATTTGGAACTATTGCCCGGCGGTCAAAGGATTGCCTGGTTTTTAAACAAATTTGGTGTTTTTAGGAGGTAGTATTAATTGTCAAAACGCACATTGAACGATCTTGTAGATATAATGGCAAAACTCAGAGGAAATCCGGGTTGCCCTTGGGATAAGTCCCAAAATCATGAAACTTTGAAACCTTTCCTTGTTGAAGAAGCATATGAAGTAATAGATGCTATCAATAGGAAAAACACGAAAGACTTAATAGAAGAGCTTGGCGATCTTTTGCTCCAGATAGTCTTTCACAGCCGACTTGGTGAAGAACGGGGGGATTTTGATATAGGTGATGTTATTGAAGGTGTTTGTGAGAAGATGGTCAGGCGGCATCCCCATATTTTTGGTGAGATTACTGTAGAAGGTACTGATGAAGTATTAAAGAACTGGGAAGACATTAAGCGGGAAGAAAAAGACATGAAAACTCAGACTCAGAGTATGATGAACCTGCCGGAAACCTTGCCGGCTTTAATGAAGGCTTTTAAAGTTCAAGAAAAAGCTGCCCGTGTGGGTTTTGATTGGGATAATGTTAATGGTGCATTAGACAAGGTTTATGAAGAGCTGGACGAGCTCAAAGAGGTATATAATACCGGAATTAGTGACAAAATAAGAGAAGAAATGGGTGATCTGATCTTTGCCTGTGTAAATGTAGCTCGATTTTTAGAGGTAGAACCGGAGCTTGCATTGAAGGATGCTGTAAAAAAATTTATACGTAGGTTTAATTATGTTGAGGATGCTGCTACAAAATCAGACACGGATTTACAAGAAATGAGTTTACATGAAATGGATATTTTATGGGAGCAGAGTAAAAATAAAGAAAAAAAGTTGTAAATTTACTTTGGAAAGAAGGATTTTGTCAATAAGTGGAGAATAGTCTAGTTGTGTGATTAATTAACATCAGGGAGGGAATTTTGTGAACAAAGCTGATCTTATTTCTGTGATGGCCGAAAAAAGTGGAATGACAAAGAAGGATTCTGAAAAAGCCCTTAATGCCTTTATCGAAACAGTAGAAGAAGCACTTGTAAAAAGGGACAAGGTCCAGTTAGTGGGATTTGGAACCTTTGAAGTAAGAGAGAGGAGTGCAAGAAAGGGCCGCAATCCTCAAACCGGTGAGGAGATCGATATACCCGCAGCCAGTGTCCCGGCTTTTAAGGCCGGCAAAGCCCTAAAAGATAGCATTAATAAATAGCATAGTGGCTTTTTAGAAAAAACAGGTTTTATAATAAAACCTGTTTTTTCTTTTGTGACAAAGGCTCAAATCACTTTGTCACATTTTTTATTTAATTTACCTAATTGCACGTAACTTGTGTGGAATTTTTTATTTTTAAAGACTCATACTAAAGATAAAGCGAACTTAGATTATATATTTGATTTTAATTCAATTTAAAATTATAAGGAGGCTTTACATGTATAAGCGATGGATAATTATTACGTTAATATTAATATTTGTCATCACTTGTGTCAGTGGATGCGCTAAAAAACCTAGTCCTGCCAAAAAGCCTGCTGCACCTAAAATTCCGGATAAAGTAAGCCGTGGAGAGGGAAAAGAACCTGTGCTTAATGTATATGAAATTCAGACACATAGTGTTAAAGAAATGAAACTGGAAGATTATGTAGCAGGTGTGGTGGCTGGGGAAATGGAAAATTACTGGCCTGTAGAAGCTCTGGCAGCTCAGGCTATTTTAGCCAGAACTTATGTGCTGGAATTTATAACTGACAAGGGTGGGTCAAAATACACCGATGCTGACATTTCCACAGATTTTGAGGAAGCCCAGGCCTGGAATCCTAAAAATATTAACGACAGAATAAAAAAAGCAGTGGAGATGACTCGGGGTGAAGTAGCTGCATATAAGGGCAATTATATCAAGGCGTGGTTTCATTCTCATGCTGGGGGAATTACAGCTACCGCCAAAGAAGGTCTAAATTTTAAGGAAGCGGAACCACCTTATATAAAAGTAACAAAATCACCGGATTCTGATGCAGGGCCGGTAGGAAAAAAAACTTGGTCTACATCTTTTTCAAAAAATGAAATAAGTTCTGTCATAAGAGATAGTTTAGGTAAGGAAACCGGGGTTATTGACAGTGTCAGTGTGGCAAAAAGGGGCCCTTCCGGGCGGGCGACACTACTTAAAATCGGTAACGCAACTGTGTCAGCACCGGAATTGCGCATTGCTCTGGGAAGTATGGAAATGAAGTCCACACTTCTTGAGAGCTTTAAAGTTGAAGGTGATCGAGTTATAATGGCTGGGAAAGGTTTTGGCCATGGTGTAGGCCTCTCACAGTGGGGAGCCAACGTCATGGCCAAACAGAAGAAAAAACCTGAAGATATAATTCTCCACTATTTTAAAGATATTGAAATTGTAAAGCTATGGAAATAACATAATCTTAAACCCTCCCGAATAAAATTAAAAAAGAACTTAATAAAGGGAGGGTTTTTGTTGTGGAAGAAAAGACCCGTCATAAGATTACATTAATCAATCGGGAAGTTCTTGACATAAATGGAGTTATAAATGTTGAAAAGTTCACAGATGAGGATATATTGTTGGAAACCGATCAGGGCATGTTAAATATTAAAGGTGAAAAAATGTATATGAAACAGCTCAACTTGGATGCTGGACTCATTGTGGTAGAAGGTAGTATCAAGACTTTGACTTATCATGAAGGCTCTTCCTCTAAACAAAGGGGGATAAATTTGCTTGGCCGCTTATTCAAGTAAACTTTTATGGAGGATGATATAAGTGGGCCTTTGGGATATAGGACCTCAAGTCGTAGTCTTGATAGTTGCCTTTGCCATAGGATTGGTTACCGGTTTGCTATTTGATGTATATCGCAGGCTAAGGAATCTCATTTCCCCGGGGCCTTTTATAACTGCTCTGGGGGATTTGTGTTTTTGGATGATTATAACAGTCATCACTTTTGCATCTTATATGAAGATAAGCTCTGGCCAGGTCCGTGGTTATATGTTTTTTGGTATTGCAATCGGATTATTTTTATACCTTTATTATATCAGCCGGTATGTAATTATCATTTTCGTTTCGTTACATATTTACATTAACAGGTGCTTTAAAATGCTGTTGCCTTTTCTTGGGAGAATCAAAAGACTCAAACTGTTACTGCTGCCAAGGAGGATATGGAGGGATTTTCGACGAGTATTTTCAAAGATTAGAAAGAAATAAAGCAGGACTTTGAGATTTCACATCGAACTGTAAATATAATACAGTCGGAGGTCTTGATAACGATGAAGAACAAAAAGAGATTTAAAATTCGCCATTTATTAGTTGCGCTTTTCATGATATATGTATTTTCCACCTTGGTTATACAACAGTTACGCATTGCGGATTTAGCAAGCCAGGAGGTGCAACTGAAACAACAAATGGAAAGTGTGATGAACGAAAGAGAGGTCCTAAAAAAGGAGATAAGCTTGCTTCATACCGACAAATATATCGAAGGGGTGGCAAGAGATGAATTGGGGTTGGTGAAGTCGGGAGAATATATCTATAAGGATGTTAAAAGTCCTAAAGAATGAGTTTATTCATTGACGAATGATGAAACTTAAAGTATAATTGACAGTATCGAAGGAAATCTAAAGGAGGAATTCTTTAAGTATGCCTGTTGAGGTAGGCCAGATTGTAGAGGGGAAAGTAACGGGGATTACAAGATTTGGGGCTTTTGTGCAACTATCCGATGGTGTTACGGGGTTAGTACACATTTCCGAAGTGGCAGATAGCTTTGTAAAGGATGTCAATGACTTTTTAAAAGAAAACGACATTGTCAAGGTAAAGGTTATATCTATCTCTTCGGACGGGAAAATCAGTCTTTCCATTCGTAAGACCAAAGAGAGTTCTCATAATAGGAAGCCTAAAGAAAATGATCTTAGCTTTGAAGATAAGTTGGCTAAGTTTTTAAAAGACAGTGAAGAGAAACTTCTTGATATTAAGAGGAATCATGAATCCAAACGAGGTTCTGGTGCCTATGGAAGAAGGAAAGTTTTATAGGGATTCATTTTTGATTCATATATTCAAATAGGACACTATCCAGGGGAAAACCCTGGATTTTAAATTTCTTGTAAGGAGTCAAAATATGAGGGCTGCGGTAATAGACTTAGGTTCAAATTCAATAAGACTTTTGGTGGCGGATTTGTGTGGTGATTCCATTCGTACCGTATATAAGAACATTGCAACAACGCGTTTGGGTCGGGGCATAGCCCAAAATCAGCAACTTGATGAGGTGTCCATGGTAGAAACACTATCGGTTCTTACACAATTTAAAGACAAAGCAGCAGATTTGCAATGTGCAAGCATTACGGTTTTTGGCACCAGTGCCCTCCGAGAAGCGAGAAATCGTCACGCTTTTTTGTATCGAGTAAAGCAGATTGGTCTTGATGTGGACATTCTATCAGGGCAAGAGGAGGCATTTTTGTCTTTTTTTGGGGCAAGAGCCGGCCTTAAACTCTCTGGTATGACTTTGGTGTTTGATATCGGAGGTGGCTCAACGGAGCTAATTTTGGGGCAAGAACGAATAGAGAAAAGTGAAAGTTTCCCTATGGGCGCTGTGCGATGGACACAGAGGTATTTTAAAACTGATCCGCCAAGCCCTGAAGATATTATTGAAGCTCAAGTAGCAACCAGTGACTTTATCTCCGGTGTTAGCGGATATTTTAATGAAGTTTCAAAGAGAGCTCAAATAACTGCCGTTGGTGTGGGTGGTACGCTGACCACGATTTCAGCTATGATACAAGAACTTAAAGTGTATGATGCTCAAAAGATACACGGTTATCGCCTTAGTAAGGCTAATGTAGATCAGATTTTTTCTGTACTTTTATCCTTGCCAATAGATGAAAAACGTAAACTTTGCGGTCTTTCATATCACCGAGCAGACATTATTACTGCAGGTGTGCTCATAGCTCAGACGGTCATGCAAAGGCTCGGAATTTCGGAAGTTGTAGTGAGTGATACGGACATAATGGAAGGTTATCTTTTAAAAGAAATATTTTAAATCGCGTTAAATCGCGCGTTAGATTATCAGAGCTGAAGCATGAAATTAACATACCCATTACCCAAGGGTTAAGAGGCCATCAAAAATAAATATTTTCTCAAAACAGCTAT